>JBJTBB010000258.1:0-3322 GCA_046091125.1 Planctomycetaceae bacterium | reverse complement strand
GATCTGCGCCGCCCGCTCGATCACCGCGTCGCCGAACGGATGGCCGAACTTGTCGTTCAGCCGCTTGAATCGGTCGAGATCGCACATCACGAGTGAAAGTGGTCGATCGTGGCGGACCGCTTCCGACCATTCCTGCTGCAGGCGCTGGTCGAAGTAGCGTCGGTTCCAGAGTCCGCTCAGGCCGTCGATCTGCGCCTTGTGTTCGAGCATGCGCACCAGATGCTGCATGCGAAGGGCGCTGCGCACACGGGCCCGCAGTTCGACCACCTCGAAGGGCTTGATGATGAAGTCCACGGCCCCTAGGTCGAGGCCGCGCACACGATCCATCGTGTCGCTGGTGGCACTGATGAAGATGACGGCGAGGTCGTGGGTGGCGGGATCCTGCTTGAGCCTTGAAAGCACCTCGAACCGGACCATCACGTCAAGGGTGATGTCGAGCAGGATCACGGCGGGATTCAGTTCCTTCGCCATGCGGAGGCCGTCGCCGGCACTGAGCGCGCTGTGCAGTTCGAGCCGCTCGCCCTGCAGCCGCACCTGAAGCAGTCGGTGGATCAGTTCCGAGTCGTCGATCGCGAGAAGGCGTGGTGGGCTGTCGTCGTTCATGTGGTCACGCCTGCAGGTCCGCTCGAAACGCGTGTGCTCGACGAAGCGTATCCATGAGCCCTTCGTGGGCCGCGTGGCTGCGACGGGTCCATTCATCCTCACCCTGCTCGAGCAGCCGAAGCAGCAACTCGGCCTGTTCGCTGCTCAATGGAAAGCCGTAGCCGCCGCCGGCACCCTTGAGCTGGTGCACCAGTCGATGGAACCGTTCCAAGTCGCCCGCCGCGAACCAGACCTCAAGGTCACGCATCCGACTCGGCAGCTCTTCCAGGAAGATCACCACGATCCCGATCATCTCGGGGTCGTCGTGAAAACCGCTCCGCAGGGGTCCTTTTCCCGCGGATGCGCTGCCTTGAACGGGTTCCTGAACCATGGTCCTCGTTTCCGAACGGAGCATGGTCGAATTCTCCGCGAACCGTCCAAGCAAAAATGTGGTGTATTCGCGAATTTTGTCCTTCTGGCTCCGTTGAAGCCGGGTCGCCGTTACACTGGCATCTTTCCGCACCCTCGCCACGCGAAAGCGTCGCGACAGGAGATTCCGACATGGTTCCAAGGCCTCCGCCCCGAGAGGGGCAGCTGGGCTTCCTCTTCATCCCGCCGTACCGCATCCAAGGCATCAGCGTCGCTGGTGAGGAGGCGGTGGTGCACGTTCCGGAACTCGATCTGGTGTTCGATATCGGTCTTTGCCCAAGGCCGGTGCTGACCGCCGGAACGGTCTGTCTGAGCCACGCTCACATGGATCACGTGGCCGGTCTTCCCTACTGGTTCAGTCAGAGGCACTTCCAGAAGTTGGGTGTGGGAAGGGTGTTGTGTCACCAGCGGCTGGTGAAGCCCCTGGAGGCGATGATGGCCACATGGATCGATCTTGAGCGGCAGAAGACGCCGCACGAGATCATCGGGCTCGAGCCCGGTCAGGACTTCCGCCTGCGGCCGAACGTGGTGGTTCGAGGCATCGAGGTCAGTCATTCCGCACCCAGCCTGGCCTTCGCCGTCGTCGAGAACCGGAGCAAGTTGCGGGAGGAGTTCCTGGGACTTCCCCAGGACAAGCTCCGTGAACTGAAGATGTCCGGCACCGAAATCACGCGATCCACCGAGATTCCGCTGGTGGCCTACACCGGCGACACCGAGATGGGGCCGTTCCTGCTGAGGGACGAGTTCGTGAACGCCCGGATCGTGGTCACGGAGTGCACCTTCTTCGAGCCCGAGCATCGGGACCGGGCGAAGGTGGGCAAGCACATCCACGTCGAGGATCTGCGTCAGCTGATCCGGATCTGGAACGCACCGGACATCGTTGTGGTGCACGTGAGTCGCCGCACCAACATGTCGTATGCCAGGGACCATCTCGCCGAGGCGGCCGGTGAACACGCCCATCGGATCCACCTGCTCATGGATCACCGGATAAACCGTCATCGATACGAGCGGCAGGCGGCCGAGGCCCAGGGTGCCTTGGAGCAGGGTGACGCCAACGCCGGTCAGGGAGCCTGAGAAAAATACGCTTTCGTTCTTGCATTTTCAGGCCGTCAGGCAGGTCGCCGAACATGCTGTTGACGGTCCGGGAGGCCCTCCCTATTTTCGCTCCCCCGGCGCAGTCCATACGCCGGCTTCCGTCCGTTCGCTTCCGTCCAGCGTGTCGATCGTGGGTTCCGTCCGGCGCATGCTTCACACTTCGAGATCAGGCTTCCCGACCCATGCGCATGAATGATGACGATCTCCGAAACGGCATGCACGCCTACCTGCGTCGCAACCACCCGGAGATCTGCCGACACTGGTTCGATCGAATCTCGGTGCTTGGCGTCGAGGGCGGTGTGCTTCGACTTCTGGTCGACGAGCCTGTGCGACTGAAGTACCTGCAGCGAACCTGCATCGCGCCCTTCACCGAGGCCGCGCAGTCGGTCACCGGAAGATTGCTGGCGGTGCGTTTCATCGGACCTGACGGAACCGGCCAGTCGCCGGAGGGTGAACCGCGGAGCGGCCACGACTCGATGGAAAGTCCGGTGCTTCGTGATGAGCAGGTGGTGCTCAGCCCCGACTACTCGTTCGAGTCGTTCGTGGTCGGTCCCGGCAATCGTCTGGCGCACGCGGCCGCGATGGCCGTGGCCTCCAAGCTGGGCCGCGCCTACAACCCCTTCTTCGTCCACGGTGGCGTCGGTCTCGGCAAGACGCACCTGCTACAGGCGATCTGCCAGCAGGTGCTGCGTCAGCAGCCGACCGCCCGGGTCTCCTACATCAGCTGCAACACGTTCATGGACGCGTTCCATGAGTGCGTGAAGGCAGGACGCATGAGCGAGTTCCGTCATCGCTTCCGCAACGTGGACCTGCTCGTGATCGACGACATCCACTTCCTGTCGAAGCACGAGCAGACGCAGGAGGAGTTCTTCCACACGTTCAACGCCCTGCACCAGTCGGGGCGGCAGATCGTGCTGAGTTCCGATGCCGCTCCAGTCGAGATTCCCGATCTCGAGGAGCGGCTCGTGAGCCGCTTCAACAGCGGTCTTGTGGCCCGTATGGAACGGCCGTGCTACGAGACCCGCGTCAACATCCTGAAGGCCAAGGCGCGGTTGCATGAACTGGAGATGCCCGAGGAAGTGCCGGCCTACATCGCCGCCCGCATCGACTCGAACATCCGCGAGCTTGAGGGTGCGCTCGCCAAGGTGCGCGGTCTCGCCATGGCCACGAGTCGGGCGATCGATCTCGAGCTTGCGAAGGAGGCTGTGGGTGGAGA
>JBJTBB010000257.1:0-9972 GCA_046091125.1 Planctomycetaceae bacterium | reverse complement strand
ACGGGTGGTCGATGCCTGCGACGGCGTGCCTGTCACGGCCAAGATCCGGCTCGGCTGCAGCGACGCCTGCCGGACGGCGATCGAGGTCGCGCAGGCGGTCGAGGATGCGGGAGCCGCCTGCCTCACGGTGCATGGCCGGGTGGCTGCGCAGTACTTCACCGGCACCGCCGACTGGGATGCGATCGCGGCCGTGAAGCGGAGCGTGCGACGCTTGCCCGTCGTGGGCAACGGCGACATCGATTCAGCGGCCGTCGCGGTCGCGAGACTGCACGAGGCGGGTGTGGACGGAGTGATGATCGCCCGCGAAGCAGTGGCACGTCCCTGGATCTTCTCGCAGGTTGCGGCAGTCCTTCGTGGTGAGCCATGCCCGACCGATCCATCGCTCGAGGAGCAGCGAGAGATCGTGTTGCACCATTATTCCCTCGTCTGCCGACGATTCGGCGTGGAGCGGGGGACGCTCCTGATGCGGAAGTTCGCCTGTGCCTATGCGGCGGGCCTTCCGGGCGCGAGGGATTTTCGCGGTCGGGTCTCCCGCGTCCGCTCCGAGCAGGAGTTTCTCGAGGTCATGCACGCATTTTTCCCCAGAGATGATCAACCAGTGAGACAGTCCGGCGGAGCGTCGATGGATCCGTGCTGAGGATGGATTCGTGCTGAGTCGCTCCGCAGGCCGGCGGATCCACCGGGTTTCACCCATTCTTAAGACCCCTCCTCCCCGCATTTCCAGGCCGGACTGATTTTCCGAAGCGATCCTTGTCGAAATTTGTTTTGGCGCTACACTGGAGTCATGCATCGGCCTACCGGTTTGCAAAACCGCCGAGGTGATTCTGCCGTTCTGGATTTGATCCGGCTCTCCGGAACGGTCGGGATCGCCGACGTTTCAGGCGCCCTTGGCGTTACGGCGACGGCCGTTCGTCTCCGGCTGGATCGGCTGGTTGAAAGCGGCCTCGTGGAACGCGTTTCGGCTGACCCATCGATCGGCCGAGGGCGTGGTCGACCGGCACACGGCTATCGGCTCACGCCCAAGGGCCGCCTCACCGGCGGCGACAATTTCCAGGATCTCGCGATGGCGCTTTGGGACGAGGTCAGGAGCGTCCAGCATCCCGACGTCCGAAAGGGCCTTCTCAACCGCATCGGTCGGCGACTCGCCGATCGTTGCGGGTCGTCCGTCAGCGGCGACACGGCGTTCGGCAGGCTCGAGCAAGTGGCCGATCTTTTGAGGCAGCGTTCGGTCAGCTGCAGTGTTTCGGCCGACGCGAAGGCTGGTCTTGCAGTACTGACGAGCCACTCCTCCCCTAATCCGGAACTCGCCGACCGTGACCGCGGGATCTCTTCGGAAGAGCGAGCGATGCTCGAGCAACTCACTCGCGCGAGTGTGAAGCTCACGGAGTGCCGCCTCGATGGCGACGCCTGCTGCCGTTTCACCGCCACTCGTGCATCCGGCGAAGACGCAGCGGTCGGACATGGCCATTGTGACGACTCATCGTCATTGTTCGAATCGCCGGCCGCCCAGGGCCGTCGGCGGGTTCCGGCTTCCCGATGCTGTCCGGCGGCGACGGACGTCCTGAAAGCCCGTTTCGGGCCCCCCCGCTTGCATCCCGGGGGGGGCTCGGCGTCGAATCCAGTCCTCGGTCCGCCCAAAGCGGCCGAGAAGCCCGCAGCGAGCAAGAGTCTGCAAGCGATCGATAGTCACCCCCGCAGGAGCAAGCGATGACGCAGCCTTGGATCGAGGGTCGTTTCGAGGAGAACCTCGTGCTGACCACCGTCGAACAGGCGATCAATTGGGCCAGACAGTCGAGCATCTGGCCCATGACGTTCGGTCTGGCGTGCTGCGCCATCGAGATGATGGCCGCAGGTGCGAGCCGCTATGACCTCGACCGTTTTGGCGCCGGCGCCTTCAGGGCGACGCCTCGCCAGGCGGACCTCATGGTCGTGGCCGGAACCGTCACATACAAAATGGCCAGCCGCGTTCGTCGGCTGTACAACCTCATGCCCGATCCGAAGTACGTGATCGCAATGGGCGCGTGCACGACCGGAGGTGGTCCCTATTTCAAGTGGGGCTATCACGTCGTGAAGGGCGTTGATCTGGTCGTGCCGGTCGACGTGTACGTGCCCGGCTGCCCGCCCCGCCCCGAGAGCCTGCTCGAGGGTCTGATGCGGAGTCAGGACAAGATCCTCGGGCAGAAGATCGCCAAGCGGAAGGACGGCGTCGGAAAGGTTGACGACGAACTGCCCGTGCCTCACCACTCGGGCTATGTCGCCTCGGCGGTCCCCGCGGGCGAGCTCGTGTTCGATCATCAGAAGATCACCGGTTGACGGAGCCATCGGAAGGGTCGGCCGGACGGCCCACGTCGAGGAACAGTTTCCATGAGCCAGTCGTCGAATGACTCGATCGTGATTCGTAACCTCCACGTGAGGGTCGGCGAAACCGAAATCCTTCGTGGTGTCGATCTGTCCATCGGCCGTGGCGAGGTACACGCCCTGATGGGACCCAACGGTTCCGGCAAGAGCACGCTCGGCTACTGCATCATGGGCCACCCGGGCTACGAGGTTACCGCGGGTTCGATCGAGCTTGTCGATGCCGATGGAACGCGGCACGACGTCCTGGCGATGGAACCCGACGAACGGGCGAGACTCGGCATCTTCCTGGCCTTCCAGCGGCCGATGGCGATCCCCGGCGTTCGGCTGGCGGAGTTCCTCAGGCACGCGGTGACCAACGTCCGAAATCCAGGACGGAAAGAGGGGGAGGAGTTGATGCCGATGAAGGAGTTCCGTGCGGAACTCAAGGCGAAGATGGCGGAGTTGTCGATCGATCCCGACTTTGCCCGTCGCTACGTCAACGACGGCTGTGCAGGAGGCGAGATGAAGCGGGCGGAGATTCTGCAGCTGGCCATGCTGCAGCCCCGGTTCGCGATCCTCGACGAAACCGACAGCGGTCTCGATGCCGACGCCGTTCGACTGGCCAGCGAGAGCATCGCGCGGATCGGCGGAGCCCGGATGGGCATCCTGATCATCACGCACCACGAGCAGCTCCTCGAGCACAACATCCCTCTCAAGACGCACGTCATGCTCGGCGGCCGGATCGTGGAATCCGGCGGCCCCGAACTGGCCGCGGAACTCCACAAGAGGGGCTACGAGCGGATTCGCTCGGCCTACCCCGAGGCGGCTGCGGTGGAGCGGGCGATGGAAGTGGCAAAGGCGGAGATCGTAACGGCCTGATGGTGGGTGGCGGTGCGGTGACGCATCTGAAGGAGACGAGACGATGGCGACCGGACTTGAAGACACGTCGACGGGATCGATCGGCGAGATCAACAAATATGACTTTCGCACCGACGCACCCGCTGTGTTCAAGGCACGCAAGGGATTGGACGCGGGCATCGTTGAGCAGATTTCCGAGATGAAGCGGGAGCCCTCCTGGATGAGGGACTTTCGCCTGCGGTCGTTCGAGATCTTCCAGAGCAAGCCGATGCCGTCCTGGGGGGGCCGCCTGGGGATCGATTTCCAGGACATCTACTACTACCTCAAGCCGACCGAGGGGCAGGGCAAGACCTGGGACGAGGTGCCTGATTCGATCAAACAGACCTTCGACCGCCTCGGCATCCCGGAGGCCGAGCGGAAGTTCCTCGCGGGCGTGAAGGCCCAGTTCGAGAGCGAGGTGGTCTACGGTTCGCTGCAGGAGGATCTCGCCAAAAAGGGGGTGATCTTCACCGACACCGACACCGCCGTGCGCGAGCATCCCGATCTGCTTCGCGAGTACTTCGGCACGATCATCCCTCCTTCGGACAACAAGTTCGCCGCCCTCAATTCCGCCGTCTGGTCGGGAGGATCGTTCATCTACGTTCCCAAGGGCGTGGCGATCGAATTCCCTCTGCAGGCCTATTTCCGGATCAACGCCGAGAACATGGGGCAGTTCGAGCGGACGCTGATCATCGTGGACGAGGGCGCACGGGTGCACTACGTCGAGGGCTGCACCGCCCCGATGTACTCGTCGGAAAGCCTGCATTCAGCGGTCGTCGAGATCGTCGTGAAAAAGAATGGTCGTTGCCGGTACACGACGATTCAAAACTGGGCCAACAACCTCTACAACCTGGTCACGAAGCGGGCCGTCGCCCACGGGGGCGCACTCATGGAGTGGATCGACGGCAATCTCGGCAGCCAGCTGACGATGAAGTATCCGGCCGTCTATTTGATGGAGCCGGGCGCTAGGGGTGAGATTCTCTCGATCGCCTTCGCTTCGGCAGGCCAGCATCAGGACGCCGGTGCGAAGATCGTCCACGCCGCCCCCAACACCAGCGGTCGCATCGTCTCCAAGAGCATCTCGAAGAATGGTGGTCGGGCCAGCTACCGGGGCCTCGTCAAGGTCGAGCCGGGGGCGAAGGGGAGCAAATCGAGTGTCGTCTGCGACGCCCTGATCCTCGACGAAGCAAGCCGGAGCGACACTTATCCCTACATTGAAATCGAGGAGCAGGACGTCTCGATTGGCCACGAGGCCAGCGTCTCGAAGATCGGAGAGGAGCAGCTCTTCTACCTCATGAGCCGCGGCCTCAGCGAAGCCGAGGCGAGCGCCATGATCGTGGGCGGCTTCATCGAGCCGCTCGTGAAGGAATTGCCGATGGAATATGCGGTTGAGATGAACAAGCTCATCCAGCTGCAGATGGAGGGCTCGGTCGGCTGATTCGGCCGCCCGCCCCTTTCGAAGGCGGGCCATTCGACGAGACGCCTGCCGTCAGAGCGTCGCCAGGGGAAGCAATGTCCGGGGAACGTTCGATGCCCTCTGCAGCCACCGCCCGGGTCGCCGACGATTCGCCCGCGCGGCCCGCCCTCCACCGGTTCGATGCGGCTGGGTTCGCGGTCCTGCTCGAGCGGCGGGACGCCGACTGGATCGCCGGCAGACGAAAGGAGGCCTTCGACGCGTTCGGATCGCTCGGCCTTCCCGGACGAACGAGTGAGCACTGGATGCGGACGGATCTGCGGCTCTTCAAGCCCAATCAGTGGGGCTGGTCCGGGCAGGCGGCCACGGGCGCCGTTCCGGATGGGCTGCTGTGCGAGGCGATCGAGCGAGGCGGCTCCGTAGCGGTCGCGGATGGCTCCGCCGAAGAGCTTGGCCGTGGTGCCCGTGCGACTCGTATCGCGGGACGCTTCGTATCACTCGACGGTCACGTGGTGAGGCAGGAACTCGATGCGTCGCTCGCCGAAATGGGCGTCCGTTTCGGTTCGGCCGAAAGCGTCCTCGCGGAGCATGCCTCCGCCCTCGAACCACACTGGTTCAGGGTGATCGACGTCGGCTGCGACTTCTTCGCCGCCCTGCACGCTGCGTTCCACAGGGCGAGTACGGTGCTCTACGTTCCACCCGGAGTGTGCGTGGCCGACCCGCTGCACGTCATGGCCGCGATCTCCGCCGGCGGCGTAGACACCTCGCAGGTGCTCGTGGTGCTCGGAGAGGGAGCCGAAGCGACACTGTTGACCGAGACGGCCGGTGGCGGTCCGGCGGGCTCCGCGGGCGGGTTCCACTGTGGTGGTACGGAGATCGTGGTCGGACGCGGCGCCTTCCTTCGGATGGTGAATCTCCAGAACTGGAACACGGGCGTCTGGCACTTCGCCCGCCAAAAGGCTCTCGTGCAGGCCGGCGGCCGACTCCAATGGACGCTTGGTGCCCTGGGCAGTCGGCTGTCGCAGGTTGCACAGGACGTCGCACTCGTGGGCCGTGAGGCAGAGGCCCAGGTCAACGGGGTGATGTTCACCGAGGGCCGCCAGCACCTCGTCTACAACACGCTCCAGCACCACCAGGCGCCATCTTGTACGAGTGACCTGCTCTACAAGGGCGCCCTCCAGGATCGCTCGAGGCTCGTCTGGAGAGGCATGATCAAGGTGGACAAGGGGGCCCAGAAGACCGATGGCTACCAGCGCAACGACAACCTGATGCTCTCGAACGAGTCGCGGGCCGATTCGATTCCCGGCCTCGAAATCGAGGCTGACGATGTCCGATGCACGCACGGGGCGACGAGCGGTCGGGTCGATGCCGAGCAGGTCTTTTACGCCCAGGCCCGTGGGCTGTCGGCGGACGAGGCGGCCCGCCTGGTGGTGTCAGGATTCTTCCAGCAGGTATTCGATCGGATCACGATTCCAGCGGTGCGGGAGGCGCTCGCCAAGGCCGTCGGCAGTCGAATTCGTCGGATCAGTTGATGTCCGGGACGACTTGGGCTCGAGTCGATCCTGCGATTGGCTGGGACGTTCGGTGAGAGGGTGGGACCGCCATGCATGAGTATCAGCGGGTGATCGACGTCGTCGAGGTACCCGATCCGGGCAAGACCCTCGTGGACGTCGATGGCGAGATGATCGCCTTGTTTCATGTCGACGGACAGTGGCACGCCATCGATGACGTCTGCACCCATGACGGTGGTCCGCTGGTCGAGGGCGCACTTCGGGGACACTCGATCGCCTGCCCTAGGCACGGCGCGACGTTCGACATCCGCAGTGGGGCGGCCCTGACCATGCCGGCCATCCGCCCCACGCGGGCCCACGACGTGAAGGTGGAGGATGGCGGCGTCTGGGTCCGCCTACGGGAGGCCACGCACGGACAGGCACCACAGGTGACTGATCGATCGATCGAGGGCGGGACCAGAGCGGTTCAGGAGGCGACCGCCACCGAGCCTTCGCCGACGGCCGCCCGCCCGACGGACCCGGCCATCCCCCCGTCCAACGGCGGCACGGCAACGCAGGCTACAGCGATCCTCGAGCAGCCTCTGAGCGAGGACCTCGTCCGCGAAATGCTGCGGGACGTCAATGACCCCGAGCTGTTCGTCAACATCGTCGACCTCGGACTGGTATATGGAATCGCACTCCCGACCGAGAGCGATCCGGCGGTGGACCAGTGTCGCCAGCGGGTGGGTATCGACATGACGATGACGAGTCCCGCCTGCCCAGCCGGACCGCAACTCATCGCCGACGCCAAGCGGGCGGTGGGGCGCCATCCCGCCGTGTCTGGTGTCGAGGTGCGAATCGTTATGGATCCCCCATGGACTCCCGACCGGATGACCGAGGCGGCCCGCGATCGACTGGGGATCTTCTAAGCGGTGCGTGAGCGGCTCGCGGTCTACGAGTGGTGCTGCTCAGGCGGAGCGAGCCGTGCGACCGCCGTTACTAATGGCCTTTCAGAGACGATTCGTGCCGAGGGTCGGGCGATGTTCCTCGCCGTGCTGCGCGACGCACGGCGTGATCCTCGACTGTTGGTCACGGCAATCCTCGACGAGCATGGCCCCGTCTCGTCGACGGAACTGCCCACGGAAGTTGCCGTCATCCGGACGAATGGCCAACGACACGACGAGTGCCTGGCCGAGTCGGCGAGGGGACATGACTGGATGTTCCTCGTCGCTCCCGAGACGGATGGAGAGCTGTCACGGTTGGCGTCGCTCGCGAGGGATGCAGGCGGTCGGCTGCCACTGCCGTCGGCAGGATTCATCGACCTCGCGTCAAATAAGCATGCGAGCCTGCTTGCCGTAGCTGCGGCAGGGTTGCCCGTGCCGGCCGGGCGCCTCCTGGCGCCGGGCGAGTGCCTGCCGCCTGGTTTCCGGCTGCCGGCCGCCCGAAAGCAGAATGGAAGTGCCGGCTGCGACGGACTGGTGAGGGTGGAAATGGCCGATGGGGCCTCGCACGCGGCATCGACATGGGAGCGGGCCGAATACTGGCAGCCCGGACGGCCGGTGGGGGTCGCCGTGCTCTGCGGTCCGGAGTGTGTCTGCACGCTGCCTCCGTGCGAACAGAAGTTCGAGGGCTGTCGCGAGCCCGTATATACCGGTGGACGACTGCTCGCCGATGCCGGGCCGATCGCGCGTGCGAAGAGTCTGGCACTCAGGGCGGTGACGGCGCTCGCCAAGCGATCAGCGCCCGCGTCAGGCTGGGTGGGTGTCGATATGATCCTCGGTGAACGCAGCGACGGAAAGGACGACAGGGTGCTCGAAGTGAACCCGAGACTCACCACATCGTTCATCGGACTGTCGGCTGGCGCGGGGGGCGGAATCGTGCGCACGATCCTTGACATTACCGCCGGATTGAAACGGCGGCCGGACCATGTCTTCAACCCGTTCGTATTCACGACCGCCGGCGAGGTCTCCTGCGATGCTCGTTGAGACCGATCTCGTCGCCCTCGACGTCGGCGGAGCCAATCTCAAGGCAGCGGATGGCCTCGGACGGGCCCAGAGCGAGCCCTTCGAACTCTGGCGGCATCCCGACGACCTGGCGGAGGCCGTGCATCGGCTCATCTCGCCTGCGCGGGCGGGGAGGATCGTCGCGACCATGACCGGTGAAATCGCCGATTGTTTCACGAGCCGACCGGACGGTGTGCGGTACATCGTGCAGGCCCTCGAGCAGGTCGTGGCCTCTCTGTCGAATCGACCGACCCTGCAGATCTACGCGGTCGACGGAACATTCCTCAAACCGCCGGACGCGATCCGCAGTCCGTTGGCCGTCGCAGCATCCAACTGGCACGCCGCGGCTCGCCTCGCCGCTTCGCTGGTGCCGGGTGGTGCCTGGCTGATGGTGGACGTCGGATCCACTACGACCGACATCGTTCCGATCGTCGATCAACGCGTGGCGGCCCTGGCGTTCGACGACTTCGGTCGGCTGGATACGGGCGAGTTGGTCTACACCGGCGTGGAACGGACGCCGGTGGCTGCGATCGTGCGCTCACTGCGTTGGAAGGGAAGGCGTCGACCCGTCGCATCCGAAACCGTCGCGACCGCCAGGGACGTCTGGCTCCTCGTCGGCGGCTTGGCGGAGGATGCCGCCTGCCACGCAACGGCAGACGGCCGTGCCGCGACCTGCGCGGAGGCCAGGAACCGACTCGCGAGAATGCTCTTGCTCGAGCCAGCCGAGTTCACCGAGCCGGCCGCGGTCGACGTCGCCCGGCAAGTGGCGGCCTCTCAGGCCCGACAGGTCGCCGCGCGGATTCGCCTCCTCCTCGACAGGCTCGGGTGGACGCCCGAGGGCGTCGTCTTGTCGGGGCATGGACGATGCCTCGCGGAGCAGTCGCTTGCTCGCCTCGGCCTGGCTCTCGAGCGGATCGACCTGTCGGAACGGCTGGGCCCTGATGCGTCCCGTGCCGCACCCGCGCATGCCATCGCGGCGATCGCCCGTGGTCTGATCCCATGAATAAGATCTGCAAACAGCCTCCACGGAAATGGGTCGGCGGTGTGCTTCAGGAAGGGTGCGACAACGAACGGGGACACGGGAGTCGCTCGATCGTCCTGAAAATCGGCGGCAGCCTGCTCGCTCAGCCCGCATGGGTCGGTCGGGTCTCGACGTTGATCGACTTCCTCCTCGACAGTGGACAAGTGCCGACGATTGTGGTGGGGGGAGGGGCGATCGCCGACGGCATGCGTCGGATCGACGCGACATCGGCCGCCGCGCCGGCCTTGGTGCACGATCTCGCGATCGGCTGCATGACGATCACCGCGAGGCTCGTGGCGCGGTTGATCGGGCTACCGATCGTGTTCGAACCGCCCTGTGATTGCGCCGCCGTGCTCGACATCGAACACTGGCTGGCAAGCCGTCAGGGCGTTGGATTGCCGGCATCCTGGGATGTAACGAGTGACTCGATCGCCGCCTCGGTGGCTGGCCACCCGCCCGACGTCCGTTCGACGCTGGTACTGGTCAAAAGCGTGCCTCCGCCGCTCGACGCCATGGGGGCCGGTCCTTCACTCACCAGCCTCGCCGATGCGGGCTGGGTCGATCGGTATTTCCCGGTCGCTGCCCGACGGTTGCGAGTGGAGTGGTTCGCACCGTCGTCGGCTTCACTCCCCGAACCAGCCCGCTTCGGCTCGCTTGGCGAGAGCCTTCGCCCTGACGTCAGCCAGGTCGGCCGATTCGACGGGGTTGGCGACCACGGACCAGGGCTGGGCGAGAACGCCTCCTGATGCCGTCAGCACCCAGACGTTGCCCTTCTTCATGCCTGTCGCGACCGTGTCGATCGAGCGGGGA
>JBJTBB010000256.1:0-4036 GCA_046091125.1 Planctomycetaceae bacterium | reverse complement strand
GGGCCGGGGAGGCCGACGCGATCGATGGCGAACTGATCGAACTGACGATTGATCGATGCGATCCACTCGTCGGGAGATTGTTTCGAGTAGCCTTTCAGGCCGGCCAAGGGCTCACCGTCTGCACGGACCAGCATCACGTATGGAAACGATCGCACGCCGAAGCGTTTGCAAAGGGCCGCCCGCTCGTCTCGCACGTCTTTCGAGAGTCCCTGTTTCGGAAGGTCGATCTCGAGTAGGACGTAGCGGTCGGTCGCCCAGTCCCGGAAGGTTTCCGACGCCAGAACGTCCTGTTCGAGCAGTCGGCAGTGGGGGCACCAATCGCTTCCAGTAAAGAAGATCAGGATCGGCCTGTCGTGATGTCTCGCCTCCGTGGCTGCGGTCGCCCATGGTTCCTGCCATTCCGGCTCAGCGGCACGACCGGACATCGTCATCAGGGTGACTGACGCGAACAAGCAGGGCCACCACGCGGCGACCGAGCGCCGCCCCGCGACCGCTGACACGACACGTGAAGCGTCCTGGATCGATGGAGCTGTCCGAAGCAGTGGTTCGTCGATCATGGTTGCCTCCGACGTGTCGACCGTTCCAACGAGGCTGGAAGGGGATCCGCCACGATCCTCCGCACCGAAGGGGCCTGCCTCCCGGCAGGACATCCATCGGTTCGACCGCGGGAGGGCCATGACATCGATCCGCGGTGGTCACCGTCGTTGACGCTCGTTGACATCGCCCAGACTCGAAAGCTGGGCGAAACAAAAAGGCACCGCCCGCCGTTGCCGGCGGGCGGTGCTCCAGTCGTCGCCTTCGCGGGGCCCTGAAGCCCTCCGCAGTTAGAACTGCCAGATCACGTCGCAGCCGCCGTATAACTGGCCGTACTCGTTGAAGCCGCGGCCGTAGGGCAGCGCACCGGCGTAGCCGATGTCCGGCGAGAACCAGTCGTACCGCAGCTCGGGGCGGACCATCCAGTTGGCGTTGGGCTTGTAATTCAGGCCCCACGTCAGCTCCCAGAAGTTGCCCTCGAAACCGGTCGCGGACGAAGGCACTCCGGCGACGGAGTTCCGGAGTCCGGAAATCACGCGGGTGCCGTCGTTGTCGCGGAACCACTCCAACCGCATGCCGGCCGTCCAGCAGTCGTTGAGCGTGCGGAAGAGGTACTGGTTGATGCCGTACCACTGCGCCGTCTCGACACCGTCCGGAGTCAGGCCGTTGAACTGCCAGCCATTGTCATGCTGCAGCACGTAGGTCCAGCAGTCGTTCAGCTCGTTGACGTACACGAGGCTGTAGAGCGACCGATTTCCGACGACACCGCCGATGATCGCATTCTGAACCTCGTTGCCGCTGGTGACCGTGAAGGTCAGTGACTGTGAGGCGTCGGCATTCTTGAACGTCACGCCACCGAGGTAGGCCGCGTTGCTCGTGGCTCCTGGGTAGGTGTCGTTGATGATCGGGCCGAACGTCAGCATGTCGTCGTCCCAGTTGTCCCAGCCATTGGTGATACCGTTGTAGAACACGATCTGCTCGTTGGGAGTCCAGGTCGTG
The DNA here is from genome assembly GCA_046091125.1 of Planctomycetaceae bacterium. Lineage (GTDB taxonomy): Bacteria > Planctomycetota > Planctomycetia > Pirellulales > UBA1268 > UBA4655. Next base: position 2,503 of record JBJTBB010000256.1, on the reverse strand, counting down.
AGCACGCCGGTGTGGGTAAACGGCTCGCCGTACTGCATCGTGTAGGCGTGGGTATAGAAGAAGTTGCCGATCGCCGGAACCACCTCGTACCCGATGATCGTGTAGAAGTGACCAAACTTCACGGCCAGATCGCCGAAGCCGAACTCCCCGTAGAGCTGTGGCATCGCGAGGCCGGAGTAGCGGTTGCCCCACTTTGGCGCACCCAGACCGAGGGGATCACCTGCGGCGTACGCGTCGAGCCCGCGCGCCGTGGTGAACACGTAGTCCGTGCCGTAGAGCAGGTCGATGCGTCCACCCCAGTCGAACCATGAGCACTCGGTGTCGAGCACCTTCTCGTTGACCAGGTAGAGCTGATTCATCATCCCCTGCCAATTGCGGTCGTCGAACGTGATGGGGCCGTTGAAGGGCGCGCCCCAATTGTTCGCGCCGATACCGGCGTCAACCCAACCGTATGTCTTGATGCCGGTCGCCTCGCTGAAGCCCGACTCCAGGTAGCGGGTAGGACCTTCCTCCGCCTCTGCAGCCGCTTCCTGAGGTGGCAGTGCCCGCATCTGGTACTGGTCTTCCTGCGGCACGTTGGGAACGACTGGCGCCCGTCCGCCCGATTCCGGAGCGACGACCGACGGCACTGCCGCGGGCGTGTCCGCCTGCGCAAGGGCTCCGTAATCTCCAAACTGGTAATCAACGGGGCTGATTCGCCCGTTGATGTCGGCGGCCATCGCCGGCGCGGCTGCCAGCAGTCCGACTGCCACGTAGCGAGGCAGCAGGGTAGTGATGCGTCTCATAACCTCGGGAACTCCCTATCCATGGGAAAAACAGGCATCACGCACGGTGCGTGATGTCAGGCGAACCGTCGAAATCTGCGGCACCCCCTATCCCGCCGAAGGAGGTGCCATTCAGGCTCTACGACGGAATACGTCAAAGATTCGGCAGGGCCGAAGAGTGGTTACTGCGAAAAATCGTTCTGGTGGCACAGTCGGTGTGACCAGAACGATTGATGGCATGACTTTGACGGTCAGGAGGGAACTTCGGCCTTAGGATCGAATGCCCCCTCGAGGAGGGCCTGGACGAATGCCTCGGGATCGAACGCAACGAGATCGTCGGCGCCTTCGCCGAGACCGACGAGCTTTACCGGCAGACCAAAGGTTTCGGCGACCGGCACGATGACACCGCCTCGGGCCGATCCGTCGAGCTTGGAGAGCACGATGCCGGTACAGCTGGCGGCCTCCTTGAAGCCTGAGGCCTGTGAAAGCGCGTTTTGGCCGGCCGTCGCGTCGATCACCAAAAGCGTTTCGTGCGGGGCGTCGGGGATGAGCTTGCCGATCACCCGCCGAATTTTTCCGAGTTCCTGCATCAGATTGGACTGGGTCTGGAGACGGCCCGCCGTGTCCACGATGCAAAAGTCGAACTCGCCCTCGATCGCACGGGCAACGGCCCGGTGCGCCACGCTTGCGGGGTCACTGCCCGCCTCACCGCGGACGATTTCGCAGCCCAGTCGTCCGGCCCACATGGCCAGTTGCTCCACCGCTGCAGCCCTGAAGGTGTCGCCGGCGCCGAGGACGACTCGTCCTCCGCCGGAGATGAACCGTCTTGCCAGCTTGGCGATGGAGGTGGTCTTTCCGGAACCATTCACGCCGGTGACGAGGATCACCGTCGGTCCGGAAGCCGCCGAGATCAGTCCACCAGCAGTTGCCCGAAGACGCTGGAGAAGTTGCGTGCGGATCGAATCGAGCACCACCTCAGGATCCACCACCCTGGCACGCAATCGGGAGTGGACGTCGTCAACGATCGCACCCGCGGCGGATGGCCCCATATCGGTCTTGACGAGCGCTCGCCGCAGATCCTCGAGAAAGCCTTGATCGACGAGCCGGCCCTCCTGGCGAAACAGGTCCCGCACGTCGGTGTTGAGCACGCGAACGGTCTTGGCCAGGCCGGACTTCAGTCGGCCCAGCCAGCCGCCGCCCCCAGGCTCATCGGGTCCACCGGATTCCGTCCCATCCGCCTGCGAACCCTTGCCGAAGCCGAACAGCCCCATGGATCAGCCCACCTCCGTCCCGCGCGGCCGCTTCGATTTGCGGATCCCACGTCCGTCTGCCTCGTCGACGCTCGCAACAGCATCCTTCATGCCAGCGGCCGGTGGCATGCGGCCCTCACCCCGTTCGAGCAGCAGTCGCCCGAGCAATCCGGCGACGAATCGAGAAGACGCTTCGGCGCCGTAGCGCTTGGCCAGCTCCACGGCCTCGTCGCACGCGACCTTGGGAGGAGTCTCGGTGTGGAGGATCTCGTGGACGGCCAGCCTGAGGATCGAGCGATCGGTGGCGGACATGCGGGCCACCCGCCAGTGTTCGGAGAGGGTTTCGAGTAACGCATCAATTTCTCGTAGGTGGCTCCGAGTGCCCTCGACGAGGGCGGATGCAAATCTGCGGGATTCGGCATGGGCGAGTCGTCCCCCGAGGCATCGCGATAGTGTCGATGCGTCCGCAGTCGGGTTGAGGTCGAGCAG
>JBJTBB010000255.1:0-7681 GCA_046091125.1 Planctomycetaceae bacterium | reverse complement strand
TCGGAAGGCAGGATCTGTGGCAGGCGGTGGACCAGGGACCGCTTGGCCTCCAGAAGATCCCGGTAGGAGTTGAGGCCGGAAAACGGCGGCTGTCCGGAGAGCATTTCGATCAGCACGTAGCCAAGGCCGGCCAGATCGCTTCGAGGCGTGCACTCGCGGCCCTCCAGAACCTCGGGAGCCGCGTAGGCGGGCGTGCACGTCCTGTTGGCCGGGATGTCGGCCAGCGGCACCGCCGAACCGATGTCGATGATTTTTGCGTTACCGGTTCGCTTCACCATGATGTTGGCACTTTTGACGTCGCCGTGCACGATTCCCTCGCGATGCAAGGCCGCAAGGCCCGCGAGGCATTCCCTCACGATCGAGATCGCGATCCCCGGCTTCAGGCGGGACTGGTTCGGCCCTGCCGTCACGATCACGTTGTTGAGGTATTCCCACCGGTCAGGGCCGACCCTGGCATGTGTCCTCTCGAGCATGTCTGGAGCGAGCAGCCGCGAGAGGTCGTAGCCGTCGATCCACTCCATCTCCATCAGGCGGATGCGTCGCTGCTCCACGAAATTGTGGACCTCGAGAAGGTTGTCCTGCTGGATTTGGGCCACGCGGGCCGCGACGACCGCGATCCTGCCCATCGCCTGCTGATATTCCAACTCGGTCTCGTACCGTTCCGGTGAAAAGACCTTGATCGCGACCGGAAGCGTGAAGCCGTCGGTGCCTCGCCGCATCGACAGAAAGACGACGCCCTGTACGCCCGCGCCGAGGCGTCTGGTGAGGTTGTGGTGCGTCGTCCAACTCATCCTCCCGCCTTCGAGCACTTCGCCGTAGCGGGAGAGAAGTTCTTCCGGGCATCGGCTGCCGACCTCGCCACTGAGCGAGATTGTCGGGCGGCCCTCGGTGAAGATCGTGGTTGTCATCGCGGTCCTTGCGGTCTGGGCATGTCGTTGCGATCCGCCGTGGCCTCCGGTCTCGGCCGATCGGCGGGGCCCACATCGATCGACTCAACTGTACTCACCCGGGGCCCGTTCCGGCCCTTCTCTCCATACTCGTGCGCTCTCGGAGCGGTTTTCAGGCCTTCCTCGGACGGTGGTTCCGGAAACCCGAGAGACTTGTCGACGAGATTGCGCAGGGGTCGGCCCGTCAGGTAGCGGGTGAGGTTGTCGCAGAAGAAGTCGGTCATGGCGTCGATGCGCCGACCGGACTGCCCGGCCACATGAGGCGTGATGATCAATCTTGGAGCGGTCCACAGCGGGCTCTCCGCTGCAGGAGGCTCCTCGGGGGTGACGTCGAGGGCGGCCGAGTCGAGATGGCCGGAGTGCAACGCGGCGGCAAGGGCATGCTCATCAACGAGTTTCCCCCGCCCCGCGTTGACGAGAATTGCTCCCCTTTTCATTCGGGCGATCGCCGCGGCATCGATGATTCCTCGGGTCCGGTCCGTGAGGGGCACGCAGAGGAAAAGCACGTCCGACCGCTCGAGCAGGTGCCCGAGGTCGTCCGGGCCCCCGAGATGCTCGACGTGTGCGGGACAATCCCGGGGAAAGTAGTCCGTGGCGAGGATCGTGACGCCGAATGGCCTGAGCACGTCGGCGAGGCGTCTGCCAACCCCGCCGAAGCCGACGATTCCCACGGTCGCACCGGTCAGGTCACGTGTGGGTTGGCGGACGAACTCTCGACGGTTTTGCTGGGCGATGAACAGCGGCAACCGCCGGGTGCAGGCGATGGCGAGGCCGATCGTGTGTTCGGCGACCTGATTGGCAAGCACGCCCGAAGCGCTCGTGACGATGAGGTCGCTCGCGACGACCGACGGAACGAGGCAGTGGTCTAGTCCGGCTGCTGACGACTGGATCCACCGCAGTCTGCCCCTTCGCACCGTCTCGTCCCACGGCACGGGCACTTTTGGGTGCCCGCAAAAGATATCGCACTCGGGGAGCGCCGCGCCCACACCTTCCTGCCCGGCATCCAAGACGACCGCATTCGGAGCGGTGCGGCGTATCTGGCCGATGTGTCTGGACTCAACGGGGTAACAGAGGACGATGTGCATGGCACCGGCTGCATCAAGGCTTCGGCGAAGCGTGGCGTTTGGGGCGACTTTTCACAAGTCCGATCGCCCGGCCACCCGTCCCGAAATCAGGTTGCGTGTGCGCAAGACCGATCGATCGACGGTCCAACTCGGGCCCCTCGCGTCTCGTTCGGGGAGCAATTGTCGGTGGAAAAGCGGCATGGCATACTCACTGACTTTCCAAGGGGCGGACCATGCGATTCCCGCTGCTAGCCACATTGTGCTTGATCCTGCTACGAGTCGTGGTCGGTCTGCATTTCTTTCTCGAGGGCACGTCCCACCTTCGCGACCCACAGTGGTCGAGCGCAGGCTTCCGCCGAGCAGCCGTCGGGCCGCTGGCCCCCGGCTATCGCTCGTTGCTGCCCGAAGTGGGCGGCTGGTCGCAGACGATCGGTAGGCTCGACGACCGCGACCTGGCCGCCGCGTCCGAGGCATGGGCTGGAAATGTCGAGCAGGGCTGGCGGGCTCAACTCGCCGCCCGACTTGCAGCGGTTCCGCTGGACGAGGGGGCCGGAAAAGCGGCTGCCGATGCGATCGATGTTGCGCGAAAAGACCTCGGTGAATTTCTCTCGTCCATCTCCGGCGAGTTGACCGAGTACCGGATGGAGCTTGCCCGCCTCGCGGCGATGGAACGAAGGCCTGAGGCCTCCGGCATTCCCTTCGAGCGATCGCGGGTCGTTTCCAAGCGTCGGGAGCTCGACGCCTTGGCCGGCCGCTGGATGGCGTCGGCCGAGGGGCTCGGACAGCGGTTGGCGGCCGAGTGGAACGAGTCGCTGTCGGAGGAGCAGAGGCGGGCGGCGGATGCGGCCGTCCCGCAATCGTCTCTCTGGAAAGCGGACCGGTTTGTCAGCTGGAGCCTGACCACGATCGGGGCCTGCCTCGTCGTGGGTTTGCTCGTCAAATTCAATGCGATGGGAGGGGCTCTGTTCCTCGCGAGCATCATCGGCTCGCAGCCGTTCTGGATCCCCGGAGCCGCCGAAACGTACGATCAGTGGGTGGAGATGGCGGCTCTGCTGGCCATTGCCGCGTTGCCTCGGGGAGGCTGGAGTGGCCTGGTCTACTGGGTCGGGCGGGCCTGTTGTGGACGCGTTCGACAGGCCTCCTGACCGGATGCCTTTGAAGAAATCGAATCTCGAGATGGAGAGCGGATCATGAACGTCAACGACGAGCAGAAGGCGATCGGGCGGCAGAATTTCAACGACGCGGTGGAATACACTCGAAGGGATTTTCTGACGGGAACGGTGGCGGCTGGCGTCGCCGCCGGGGCCGGTCTCGGCTCGCTCTATTTCGGCTACGGCCAAAGCGTCGGCGATCCATTGCGGGTCGGCGTGATCGGCACCGGTGACGAGGGAAGCGTGCTGATCGGGGCCCTGAATCCCGATTACGTGTCGGTCGTCGCGATCGCCGACATTCGTCCCTACAACCGCTTTCGAGCCTTCCACGGCGATGCCTCGAGCCCCAGGGCCCTGGCGGTCCGACCGGGTCTGATGGCGAAGTTCGGCTGGAAGACGGAGGATGCTGCCCGCAAGCAGGTGAAGGTCTACGAGGCGTACGAGGAGTTGCTTGCCGATGCGGACGTCGAGGCGGTGATCATCGCCCTCCCCCTGCACCTGCACGCGCCCGCCGCGGTGAAGGCGATGCGCGCCGGTAAGCACGTGCTCACCGAGAAGCTCATGGGGCACTCCGTGCACGAGTGCAAGGAGATGTCGAGGGTCTCGCGTGAGACGGGCAGGCTTTTGGCCACCGGACACCAGCGACACTACAGCATCCTTTACGACAATGCCGTCCACACCATCGGAACCGCCGGGCTCATCGGGGACCTTCACTCGATCAGGGCTCAGTGGCATCGCGGCAATCTCCCGGGCAAGGATTCCTGGAAGCCGCTGCTGCCTGGCGACGAGAAGCTCGCCAAGGAGCTCGCGTCATGGCGGAAGAAGCTCGAGTCAGCGAAGCCAGCGGAAATCGACGATATTCGCCGGCGCGTCGAGCAGTTCGAGTCCCAGATCAAGGACGTGGATGTCGATGCCGCGAAGTATGGCTACACGGAGATGACCCTGGCCGACGGGTCGACGCGGACGCCGTGGGAGGAATTGATCCGCTGGCGGCTCTGGCAGCGCACCGGCGGCGGGCTGATGGCCGAACTGGGCAGCCATCAGCTCGCCGCGGCCGGTATTTTCGTGTCGGCCATGCACGGCAAGGGAAAGAAGGTGCAGCCGCTTTCGGTCACGGCGGTCGGCAATCGCAGCATCTTCCCGGCTGATCGCGAGATCGACGACCACGTGTACTGCATGTTCGAGTATCCCGCCCCCGGGTATTTCGACGAATCCGGCGCAGTGGCCGATTCCAATACGAAGAACGTCGTCACCTACTCATCGATCAACGGGAACGGCTTCGGTGGTTATGGCGAGGTCGTGATGGGTACCAAGGGCACGCTGATCCTCGAGCAGGAGCAGGAGGTGATGCTCTACAAGGACTCCGCCCGCGACACTCGAGTCAGCGTCACCAAGGGGAAGGATGGTTCTCCGGTGCTCGACACGACCGACAGCGGGGGTGGCGGCGGAGTCGCAGCCGCCCTCGGCGGTGCCTCCGCTCTGCCGAGCCGTGGCTACACGGAGGAGATTGAGCACTGGGCATGGTGCATCCGCAATCCAGCTCCCGAGAATCAGCCCCGCTGCAAGCCGGAGGTGGCGATTGCGGACGCCGTCATCGCGTTGGTGAGCAATATCGCGCTTGCCAATCCCCAGGCACGGCCGAGGGTCGAGTTCGATCGGGAGTGGTTCGACATCGGCAGCGACGTCACGCCCGAGGATGTCGCCCCCGACGTGAACAGCAGTCGCTACGCCTGAGTCCCGGCTGCTGAATCTGACCGGAGTGCCCTCCGCCCGGATGGGCCCTGCGCTCGCGGCTCCGGGATTCCGCCCCTCCTGCTGGCGGTCGATGGCCTTTCCCGGGCCTTTCTCGCTCCATGCGCGTCGAAAATCCGCTGCGAATGGTGTTTTGTGTGACGGACTTGCTCGTCGATGAATGGCTGTGTACCTTATGAGTGTACAAATGTTCATTTTTGTGTGGCAGGGCCCGGTGGGTGACCGACTGATGGGTAACAGGTAGTTGATTGGCAGGTGCTGGAATGGAAGGGAATTGCAGTGGGGGTGTGCCTCGAACGATTCGTGGTGCATCCGATGCGGAGCCATCGAAGGGAATCGAAGGATCGGCCGTCGATCCAGGCATATGCGAGGAGCTCACGAGAGCCTTCGCGTCCGGTTTGATCATGGGTGGCTCTGCCGAGGCCCGTGCAGTTGTGACCGGCGGATATCGGCTCCTTCGCGATGGTGGCCAGGGGCTGTCCAACGCTCCAGGCGGCTGTCCTGGAGAGGGCTCCGTTCGTGTCTCGCGACCCGCTCATGTGCTTCCAGAGCCCGAATGCTTCCTTCCGGAGCATGCGATCAGTCATGAAGAGCATCGCGGCAGACAGAACAATGCGGTCCTGTCGAGTGGCTTTCCGTCGCTCGATGAGCTGCTGCCCGCAGGAGGAGTCCGTCCCGGGAGACTGATTGAACTGTTGTTGGCCGATGAGTGCTCGGGGGGTGTCACGCTTGCGTGTGCCGTTGCGATGCATGTCGCGGCGGCGATGAGTGACGACCGGCGTGCGAACGGTCGCGGTCTGCTCGTCGTCGTCGATCGCTACGGCGATTTCTATCCACCTGCGGTTTTCAACTGGAGAGGCTGGGGTCGTTGCCGATTGGTGGTGGCCCGGCCTTCACGGGATGAAGACGAGGTGTGGGCGATCGATCAGTCCCTGCGGTGCCCGGGCGTGAGAGCGGTGGTGGCGTGGCCCCGCAGGGTGCATCCGACTTCGATGCGGCGCTGGCAACTTGCCGCAAGGTACGGGGCGGGAACGGTCCGATGCCGATCGGTCGAGTCGTCATCGACCGACATTCCGGTAGTGGGGCATTCGAAGGCTATGCACGACAAGACGGTTCTGCAGCCTCCGGGTGGTATCGGCCTGATCGTTCGGCCGGCCAGTGATCTGTGCAGGCCGTCATGGGCGGAGTCGAGGCTCCTGGTCGAGTCGCACGTTTCCGGGGATCCATCGGCGGATCGCACGTCCCCGCGATCGTCCTTCTCGTGGAGTGGGATCGGAATCCATTCGATCGCCTGGCGGATCACGAGACAGGGGGCAATCGATTCGCATCCACGAACCGCCGATGTGGTGATGGATCTCGCGACTGGTGTGAACGTGTCCTTCGAAAGCCGAGACGCATCGGAGGAGGGGTCTCATCTGGCTGGGGCAAAAGCGGATCCTCCGGAGATCTGCGCATAGATGCCCCGCATCATGACGATCTGGTTTCCGAGGTGGCCCGTGCAACGGCGGCTCGTCGAGCAGCCCGACAGGCGGTTCGTTCCGCTGCTGGTCTGCCGTCGTGAAGGCCGTGGCGTGATGCGGGTCGTTTCGTGGGCATGGGCGAGGCCGAACATTGTCGGACGGCCGTCCAGGAGCGAGGCCGGCAAGTATTCGATCGCCACTCAGTTGCCGAGCCGTCGTGGCAGAGGCGTCGTCGAGGGTTCGCTTGGGCCTGCGATTCCGGCGGGAATGTCCCTTGCGGAAACGCTCGCGGCGATTTCGCTCGCTTATGGCTCCCGAGCCGGCAGGATCGCCGAGGTGGATTGTGACGACCCGCAGGCGGATCGCGAGGGTCTCGAGGTCATTGGCCGATGGTGTCGTCGGTTCGCTCCGATCGTGGCGATCGAGGACTCCGACCGACCGGAGTGTCTCCACATCGATGTCACGGACACGGCCGTCCTGTTCGGTGGTGAGGATTCGGTGGATCGGACGGCCGTGTGGACGCTCGCATCGAAGGGGTTGTATGCACGGGCCGGTGTTGCCGACACCCCAGCGGCGGCCTGGGTGGCCGCTCGCCGTTCTCCAGCGGCGGCCTGGTGGGCCGCTCGCCGTGTTGATGAAGAGGCCGGCCGGTTGGGAAGCGGCAATTTGGCCGCGAGTGATTCCTTCCTGGCAGGGAGCGGGGGCATGGGGCGTTTGCGGCGATGGCGCGTCGTGACTCCCGGCCGACAGTCGATCGAGTTGGCAGCGTTTCCGATCGCATCGCTCCGTGCACCACCCGAGGATATTGCACGCCTGTCCGACATCGGAGTCACGACGATCGGAGGTCTCATGCGGCTGCCGATCGCTGGGCTCGCGTCGCGGTTTTCACCGAACCTTCCTCGGCGACTCTCGCAATTCAAGGGAACGCTCGCAGAACCACTCGAGGTGATTTGTGGAGAGGACCTGCCGTCGGCCGACTGTCGTCTGGAATCGCCATGCACCACGCTCGAGGCGATTCGTCATTCGCTGGAGTCGCTCGTCAGTGCATGTGTCACGTCGCTCGCGGCCCACGGCCAGGGCGTGACGGTGCTGCAGGTGCGTCTCGAGTCTTCGGGAAGTGGCCCCCCGACCGTGGTCGACGTCGGCCTCTTCCGGCCGAGTTGCTCGGTGAGGCATCTGTCGGAACTCGTCGAGTTGCGACTCTTGCGGGTGCGACTTCCGCGGGAAGTGGACGGGCTCGCCGTCGAGGTGATCGCTGCGGCGGCGGTCGACTTCCACCAGAGGACGCTCTTTACGGTCCCTGACGT
>JBJTBB010000254.1:0-3555 GCA_046091125.1 Planctomycetaceae bacterium | reverse complement strand
CCCTGAGGCCGCCCGTGTCGGTCACCGCCGCGACGAGGCTGCCGTCGGACGTGGCTGCGACCGCGGCGATCGGTCCCGCCGGCTGACCGGCGCACGACCGGAGGCCCTGTCCCGTGGTCCCATCCCACAAGCGGACCGATTGATCCTGTCCTCCCGTCACGGCGACACGACCGTCGGCCGCCGCAGCGACGGCACGGATTGGCTGGGTGTGGCCGGTGAGCGCGACGAGCGGCACGAACGGCAGTCGCCAGCATTTCACGAGTCCGTCGGAACCGGCCGACCAGATCGCCTCGGTGGTCCGATCGAATGCGAGGGCATTGATGCCGCCACGATGGCCCACGACTCCGCCTTGCGCCGCTCCGTCAGCGGCCGACCACACCGCGATCGTGCCCGCCACGTCGCCCGTGGCGATCGCCTTCGCATCGGTTGAGATCGCGAGCGAATGCACCGCCGCGGCATGGGTGCCGATCGTTCGCACCATCTGACCGGCGGCGTTCCACATACGGACGGTCTTGTCTTCGGCCGCCGACACGAACCATTCACCGCCAGGCGCCGAGACGACGTCGTTCACCACCGCGGCGTGACCGGCCAACGCTGTGGCCGCGGTAGGCATCATCCAGCGTCTGACGCTCCCGTCGGGCCCGGCGGTGAGCAACGACTTGCCGTCGGGCAGAAAAGCCACGTCGTGCACGGACCCCGTGTGCCCCGCCAGCCGTCCCTGATCTGCGGCGTCGGAGAGCCGGTGAAGGCGGACATCACCCTGCTCAGTGGCGATCGCCGCGGTGCCACCGTCCGCCGAGAGGGCGACCGCGGTGGCCGTTGTGTTCACAAGCGGGACATCCTTGACGCCCGCCAGCGACTGGGAGTCGATGATCCGCAGCGAGTCGGCATGCAGCACGACCACCCGCTGCTGATTGGGAACGTGCTGAAGATCGAGGGCCGCCGTCCGCGGATCACTCGCGCGGCGTGACTGCGGAGGCAGGGCCCAGATGCGAAGGGTGCCATCCTGGCCGACGCTGAAGAGCCGTTGTCGATCGGGATGAAAAGCCAGTCCGGTTATGCCGCCCAGATGAAGTCCGAGGCTCCCGAGCGGCTCATCCAGCAGCGGGCTCCAAATCACGATGCGGCCGCTGGTATCGGCGGTCGCGACCATGCTGCCGTCGCCACTGGCCGCGAGCGTCACGATCTGCTGCTCGTGGCCGAGACGCTCGACGACCGAAGCGGGTGGAAGGGGCCCTCCGGCCGGGACGCTGGATACGACATCGAGCGACCAGATCTTCAACCCCTTGCCTTCTCCAATCGTCACCGCGGTGCGTCCGTCCGGCAGAACCGCAAGCCCCGAGGCACTCGATGCATGCGCGGCGGTCGAGAAACGCGGTCCCGACAGGGGCAGGCTCCACACCCTGACGGAGTTGTCCTGGGCTCCGGTGACAAGCGTGCGGCCGTCGCCGCTCACCGAAAGACACGACAACGGCCCGGTGTGCCCCTCGAATCGTCGCAATTCGAGACCGTTCGAGGCATCCCAGAGACGAGCCGTTTCGTCGGCACTCGCGGTCACGACCCGCCCGCCATCCGGCGTGAACGCGGCCATGAAGACATCGGAGAGGTGCCCGCGAAGGACGACCGGCTCGGCGGCTGCAGCTATCCACGCTGCCGGCGAAAGCACCGCGAGCACCGCGAGCACGCTCGCGCACCTGAACCGGTCGGCCTGAACGCCTCGCCCTGTCATGGCGAGTAGTATATCGCGCCCCTATGGGACCTCGTCCAAAACGGCACCGACGAGCGACGCCTGCCGGTCGGGGCCTAGCGACCCTCGCCTCCGACAGGGATCTCCTCCGCGACGAGCCGCTCGCGCGCCTCGTCGATCGCCCGCCGACGGGCCTCGTCGACCTGCGGCCACTCCAGGCCCAGCCGGCGGATCGTGCCCGCAAGCACTGCCGCCACTGCCGCCCGACTGACCCACTTCTTGTCGGCAGGGATCACGTACCAGGGCGCATGCGTCGTACTGGTCGCGCGGATCGCGTCCTCGTAGGCGCGCATGTACGCGTCCCAGTGCCCTCGCTCCGCGACATCGGCGGCGGAAAACTTCCAGTGTTTGTCCGGCTCGTTGATCCGATCGAGAAAACGCCTGCGTTGCTCATCCCGGGACACGTTCAGGAAAAACTTGACGATGGCGGTGCCGTTCCTCGCAAGGTGTCGCTCCAAGGCGTTGATATCGTCGAATCGTGACTGCCAGATCGGATCCTGCCAGGATCGCTCGCCATAATCCACTCCGGGAATTCGCTGGGACCCAAGCAGTCGCGGATGCACACGAACGATGAGCACCTCCTCGTAATAGGAACGGTTGAAGATGCCAATCCGCCCCCTCTCGGGCAACGCCTTCGAACACCGCCAGAGAAACGTGTGGTCGAGTTCTTGATCCGAGGGGTGCTTGAAACTCGTGACCTCGACACCCTGCGGATTGACACCGCTCATCACGTGCTTGATGGCGCCGTCCTTCCCCGCGGCGTCCATGGCCTGGAAGATGACGAGCACGCTCCAGGTGTCGGCCGCATAGAGCAACTCCTGGGAGGCGGCGAGATCCGCACGGCTCTCCTCGAGAATCTCCTCGGCTCGCCCCTTCCGCTTTTTTTCCGACACTTCCTCGTCGCCCGCCCAGGCGGGGTCGTGGTCGACGAGACGAAAACCCTCACCGGCTTTCACACGGAAGAGTCTTTCGGCGAGGTCGTAATCGAGCGGCATGGCTGAATTGTGCCACACGCCGGCGGCGAATTCATCCATTGACAGAGGGTTGTGGCTGTCGCCCGCGAGACGACGCGCCCCGTGCGACGCAAGGCTGGAGGTTGAATGCCATGGCGCCGGCGGTATCGTAGGGCCGAATCAGCGAGTCCTCGTGAAGACCTGCGCTTACCGTTCGACCCATCGATCCGGAGCCGTCCCGATGCAGACCATGATCCCGTCCCACTGCCTAGCGACCCTCGTGTGCATGACCATCCTCACGAGTCCTGCCGCCGCCGAACCGCCACCTCCGCACACGGTCGATCGCGTGTTGTTCGACGGCCGATCGTTCGACGGGTGGGAGGGGGACACCGACGGTACCTGGCGGATCGAGGACGGTGCGATCGTGGCCGGAGACCTCTCACGTAAGCAAGAGAAGAACGACTTTCTGTGCACGACCGACCGCTTCGGCGACTTCGATCTGTCCCTCCAGATTCGACTCGAGGGCACCGATGGCTTCGTCAATTCCGGAGTCCAGTTTCGCTCCGAGCGGGTGCCCGCGAGCCACGAGGTGACCGGTTTCCAGGCCGACTTCGGCAAGGGGTATGACGGAGCGCTTTACGACGAGTCGCGGCGCAACCGCATGCTCGCTCAACCGACTCCCGAGGTGCTCGCCCGCGCGACCCGCCCGGGCGAGTGGAATGACTACCGCATCCGCGCTGAGGGTCCGCGGATCCGCCTCTGGCTCAATGGCGTCCAGACGATCGACTACACCGAGCGCGAGCCGGACATCGCCCGAGCAGGAGTGATCGCCCTGCAGATCCACGCCAACGCCGT
>JBJTBB010000253.1:0-3021 GCA_046091125.1 Planctomycetaceae bacterium | reverse complement strand
GCCTTGGGTCTGGCCTATCGACACCCCGTGCTGTTTCCCGTCGTCGCGGCGGTCGATCCCATTCTCGACTTTCACCTCCTGATGCGCGGCGACGATCCCGGGGCCGGTTCTCTTCGCGAGGCCTTTCAAGAAGTTGAGGATGCCCGTCAGCGGACGCCGATCCTTCATGTGCATCCACTCAACTGGCCACGGCATCAATGCATCGCCTTCGATCCCTGGCGGCCGTCGATCGCCACGGGAGTCGAGCGGCTACGGGGAAAACTGGCCGCACTCGGCATCCCGTACGAATTAAAGACGGCCGGTGGTGATGATGCCATCGCAGCGGTGTCTTCATTCGTGGTCGACCGCTCGGGCAGCGAGTCGCGACGCCTCTTCGAGCCATCCTGAGAGAATCAAGTCCTCACAAGGGGAAGGGTGTGACCGATGGGGTTCCAGGTCGATACGGAGATTTTCGCAGGGCCGATGGACCTGCTCGTTCATCTGGTCCGTCGGCACGAGGTGGACGTCCGGGAGGTGCCCATCGCCCGTGTCGCCGAAGCCTTCGTCGCGCATCTCGAAGTTCTCGAGCAACTCGCGCTTGACGAGGTCGGCGAGTTCGTCGAGCTGGCCAGCGTTCTTCTCGAGATCAAGGCGCGATCGTTGCTGCCGTCCGAGGAGGGGGACGAGCCACTGCCCGACGAGCCCCGGGAGGACCTCGTGCAGAGACTTCTGGAATACCGCCAGTATCACGACGCCGCGATGCTGCTCGAGGAGCGGGCGCGGCAGTGGGAGCAGCGGTTCGCTCGGCAGGCGAGTCCCGTCGAGCCCCCGGCCACGCGGTCCGAGGTCGCGATCGCGGACGTGCACGTCTGGGATCTCGTGGGAGCGCTCGGCCGCGTCATGAAGCGACGGGAAAAGGCGAGTCCCAGGACGATCTCCCACGATGACACTCCGATCGAGACGCATGCCGACAGAATCCGGCGACTCGTCCTGGAGCGGGGGGGCATGCCTTTTTCCGAGCTCTTCGAGCCGGGGATGTCCCGGGTCCGCATGGTCGGTATCTTCCTCGCTGTGCTGGAACTGGTTCGACGCGGCACGATCGCCGCACGGCAGGAGCAGCTGTTCGGCGAGATCTGGCTCGCACCACTTGTCCGGCCGGCCGACGATTCCGCGACGGTGAGCCCATGATCGACAACGCGCCCTTGCGAACGCTCTGCCACAAGGGGCTCACCGTCGAGGGCTACTCGCGGGCGGCCGTCCAGAGTTACTGGCGGATCCCAGAGCTCAAGATCGGTTTCGACCTCGGTGCCCAGCCATGGCCGTTCATGGCGACGCCGACCTGGTTCCTCTCGCACACGCATCTCGACCACGTGGCGGCGCTGCCTGTCTACGTTGCCCGACGGCGAATGATGAAGATGGATCCCCCCACGATCTACATGCCTGAGACGGCGATCGAGGGCGTGGAGCGACTGCTGAGAGCCGTCGCCAGACTCGACCGCGGGCGGCTCCCGTGCACCCTGCTGCCCGCCCGACCTGGGGATGAGATCGAGTTGTCTCGGGAACACGTCGTGACCGTGTCAGGCACGTGCCACACCATGCCGAGCATCGGGTTCGTGGTCTGGGACCGGCGTCGCAAGCTCAAGCACGAGTTTCACGGTCTTCCCGGCGAGAAGATCCGCGACCTGCGGCTTTCCGGCGTAGACGTAACCCACGAGGTGCGAACGCCCCTGGTGGCCTATCTGGGCGATTCGAATCCGGAAGGCCTCGATCGGTGCCCCGCGATGTTCGAGGCGATGATCCTGATCACCGAACTCACCTTCGTGGCCCACTCTCATCGCAAGGAGAAGATCTACAAGTTTGGCCACATGCACCTCGACGATCTGCTCGCACGTCGCGATCGCTTTCGCAACGATGTGGTGATCGCATCCCATTTCTCGACCCGCTACACCGACGAACGCATCCGCCGGATACTCGCCAAGCGGTTGCCTGACATGCTCGATGGCCGGTTGCAGATGTGGCTGTAGGGTGGCGTCCCTCCCCGTGCCGTCGAACGACCGACATGATGCCAGTCAGCCAGATCGTGCCACGACGGAAAGACCCTCCGCGGCACGCCTACGTTCATGTGCCGTTTTGCCGTCACCGCTGCGGCTACTGCGATTTCACGCTCGTCGCCGGACGGGATGATCTCATCGATCGATACTTCGAGGCGCTTGCACTGGAGCTGGAACGGGTGGGCGGACGGCTTGCGTTCGACACGCTCTACGTCGGAGGAGGAACGCCGTCGCACCTTGGCCCCGACGGGCTTCGCCGGCTCTTCGATCATTTGCTACCGTGGCTCGTGCCGTCGACGGATGCCGATGGCAGTCCAGAAGTGACCGTCGAGGCCAATCCCCTCGACGTCACGGCCGATTTCGTCGCCGCGGCACTCGCGTGCGGGGTGACCAGGGTGAGCCTCGGTGCTCAGTCGCTGGACATGGCGACGCTTCGCACGCTCGACCGCGACCATGAACCCTCCGACGTTCGGCACGGAGTGGATCGGCTTCTCGCCGCAGGCATGCTCGTGAACGTCGATCTGATGATCGCGGCACCCGGCCAGTCGCTCGCGGATGTCGAACGGGATCTCGATCGATTCGTGGAACTCGGCTGCGGCCACGTCTCCGTCTACTGCCTCACCTGGGAGAAGGGACCCGCGTTCGAGTCGGCGCGGCGTCGAGGTGCGCTCCGGCCCCTGGACGAGGTGCAGGAACGCCGCTTGTTCGAGGCGGCGATCGACCGACTGGAGGTTGCCGGCTACGAGCATTACGAAGTCTCGAACTTCGCGCGCCCCGGCCGGCGCTGCCGACACAATGAGGCCTATTGGGACTGCCGGCCCTGGGAGGGGTTCGGTCCTGGGGCTGCTCGATTCGATGGCAGGACGAGGATCACGAATCATCGGGGGGTCGTCACGGGGGTCGATCGACGGCTTTCCGGTCGCGCACCCCAGGGGGCGCGCGATCGCTGGAGTGACGAGGTGGCCGCACGGGACCGGGTGGTCGTGGGACG
>JBJTBB010000252.1:0-2527 GCA_046091125.1 Planctomycetaceae bacterium | reverse complement strand
CCTCTCCACCTGGGTGGCGAACTATTGGTACCTGATCCCCGCGATCCCCTTCGGCATCAACCTGATCATCAAGGGGATCAAGCTGATCCCCTACGGCCGCTTCGGCTGGGATCTGTTCACGCTCAAGATGCCGGTGTTCGGCCAGCTCGTGGAGAAAAACATCCTCTCCCGCTCGGCCCGCACCCTCGGCACGCTGCTGGCCAGCGGTGTGCCGATCCTCGAGGCGCTCAACATCACGAAGGAGACCTCGGGCAACATGATGTTCGAGCGGCTCTTCCAGAAGGTGTCCGACTCGATCCGCGACGGCGAGGCGATCGCGAAGCCGCTCAAGGCCTACTCCGTACCGCCGTTCAACGTGGCGGCGCTCCTGTTCTGGACGTTCTTCGTGCCGGGCTTCGGGGCCCTGCTCTACCTGCTCCGCTACAAGAAGCCGGTGGTGGACGACCTCGTGATCAACATGGTGGACGTGGGCGAGGAGTCGGGCGAGCTCGACACGATGCTCTACAAGGTGGCCGACACCTACGACGAGGAGGTGGCGGTGCTCACGGAGAGCCTGACGAGCCTCATGGAACCGTTGCTCATCATCTTCCTCGGCGGTGCCGTGGGCTTCATCGTGATCGCCCTCTTCCTGCCGCTCATCAAGCTCATCGAGGACCTGTCCTGACCATGGAAAGGCCACCCGTCATGCGCACCGTCGCCCCTGCAGATCGCCGCTCCGACCGCCCCGCGGGCTTCACGCTCGTGGAGCTGCTCGTGGTGATCATGATCATCGCGCTGCTCGCGGCGCTCGTGACGCCGGCGGTCATGCGGGCCCGCACCACGGCCCGCAACGCGGCGATCAAGGCGGAGATCGACATGCTCCACATGGCGATCATGAACTACAAGAACGACTACGGGAGTTTCCCACCTGCGGTGGATCCGAATCCTGCGGCAACAGGGAGCGCGTCACAGAAACATGTGCAGCGATTGTTTCCACGATGCACAGTCGCTTCCCAGTTTGCCGGGGCTACGCCGGTCACACCGACCAACGCGATCGCTTCGTGGCTTTCGGGATACCGGAGCGATCCACAAAACCCGCTGACGAATCCAGCGACTCCAGGAGTGCCGGCCACGGATCGCAAGAAACTTTTCGACTTTGATCAGTCCCGGCTCTCGGGCGCGTCCTACGCACCTGCCGGCAAGAAAGGCAGTCCTTACATCTACATCGACTCAGCCTCCTACAGCCTCAGGCCCTACGACACCGCCAAGCTCGGTACCGCAGGAGCCCAGCGTGTTCCCGCGACGCCGCCTGCAACCGGGACGGCGAAGGACTTTGGCACGGCCGTCCCGCCCCCATCCTCGCCGGCGCCGCAGCCGTTTTTCAACCCGGACACCTTCCAGATCCTGTGCGCGGGCCAGGATGAAACGTTCGGAACTGACGACGACCTCTCCAATTTCTGGAAGGGTACTCGGAAGGAATATCTGGACAGCCTGAAGCAGTGATCGTCATGCGGCCAGCCGGCACCACCAGCGACGCGATCTCGCTCGGCCGGCCCGGCGGCGGGCCAGCCCGCGCCGCATTTACGCTCGTCGAACTGCTCGTCACGATGGTGATCGTCGCGATCCTGGCGTCGCTCACGCTCGCTGGGTTGGGCGGCGTCCGTCAGCGCGCCAAGGCCGACAAGACGCGAAACACGATCCGCAAGATCGACGCCGTCATTCGCCCGATGTACGACTCCTACCGCAACCGGCGGGTCACCTCCGCCGCGGCGGGATCGACGGCGCGCAACTACTACCAGATGTTGCTGGACAAGCGAAAGCTCGTGACCTACGAGATGCCCGACCAATGGGGCGATGTCCCTAGGCCGCAAGACCTCTCAGACGGCTCGCTGGACCCCAAGTTCAAGACCACTGCCGTTCGAGCGTACGCCCAGATCCGCCCCTCAGGCTCGGACCCGAAGCCGACGTTCATCAGCAGCGCCGAGTGCCTTTACATGATCCTGGAGCGGTCGGGATACGAGCCCGACGCGTTGGAGTTTTTTCGTTCGGATGAAATCGGGGATGTCGACAAGGATGGCAAGAACGAGTTTCTCGACGGCTGGGGGAGGCCCATCGCCTTTCTCCGCTGGGCTCCGGGTTTCACGTCGCCCATCCAGCAGCCTGATCCCGTAAACGCACATGATCCGCTGGATCCGACGGGCCGCGACCTAACAGCGTACGCGCTTGTGCCACTGATCTATTCGGCGGGGCCGGACGGAGCCCTCGGTACGCCGTCCGACGACGCCACTGGCTACGGAGTGCAGACGCTGGAGGCCGGCGTTGACGGAAAGGGATGGTTGAGCTCCGACCGAATGCTCGCCCCCGGGTCGGGCGCACCAGACGAAGGTCTCTGTACATCCCCGAAGAATCTGGTCAGCGGACGGCGTGTCGGCGAGGCCCTTCCCGTCACCCCTGACACCACCTCCCTCGACAACATCACCAACCACGACCTGCTGAAGAAGTGACCCCGTGGCGCCGTTGCACCTCCACCTTCGTCGCGGAATGACGC
>JBJTBB010000251.1:0-4615 GCA_046091125.1 Planctomycetaceae bacterium | reverse complement strand
CTTTTATATGCCTGCTCGATGGCCGATCGGGGCGGGATCCCGCCGCCGCACGCAAGATAGCGGGCCGCAGGGCCTGAAGGCGAGGCCCACCGCCCCCGAGGCCTGTTCATTAGCATCGGCGATCATCAGGCCCGGGATCGCTATCCTGAGGGACCGAACCATGACCAACCAAATGCCGCAAGCAGTGATGGGCGCAGGACCAGGCGCGCGGGCGGCGGCACCGGGGGTGCTCGTGATCCTCGGCGCCTCCGGCGACCTCACCAAACGGCTCTTGATGCCGGCGCTCTACAACCTCGCCTGCGCCGACCTGCTCCCGGAGGGATTCGCCGTGGTTGGCATGGCCCGGCGCGACCTCGACACCGCGGCCTTCCGTGCCCAGCAGCGGGAGGATATTCGGCGGTTTCACACGCGGCCCACCTTCGACGAGGCCCGGTGGAGCTGGCTCGAGTCGCGGTTGCACTACGTATCGGGCGACTTCGCCGACCCCGACGCCTATCGGCGGCTGCGCACCGCGGTTGTCGATGTGGGGGGCCGCTTCGGGGCGGCCGGCAACACGCTGCTCTACCTCGCGATCTCTCCCGACTTCTTCCCGACCGTGACGGCGCTCGTGCACGACGCGGGATTTGCCCACCTGCCGGGCACTCGGCGACTGATCGTGGAGAAGCCCTTCGGCCGGGATCTCGCGTCGGCCGAGGCGCTCAACCGCACGCTCCTCGCCACATGGCGGGAGGAGGAGATCTACCGAATCGATCACTACCTCGGCAAGGAGACGGTGCAGAATCTCCTCGCCTTCCGGCTCGCCAATGGAATGTTCGCGCCCCTCTGGAACGCGCGGCACATCGACAACATCCAGATCTCCGCCCTCGAGACGGTGGGCGTGGAAACCCGGGGCGAATACTACGACCGAGCCGGCGTGGTTCGCGACATGATCCAGAACCACCTCATGCAACTACTCGCCTACCTTTGCATGGAACTGCCCGCGACGCTCGATCCCGCCGCGGTGCGTGAGGAGAAGTCGCGGCTCTTGCAGGCCGTGCGGGTTCCGACGGCGGCGATCGTGCCGTACGAGAGCGTGCGCGGCCAGTATGGAGCCGGCACGTGTCCGGACGGAACACCGGCCGCCGCCTACCGCGCTGAGCCGAAGGTCGCCGCCGATTCGCCGACGCCCACCTTCGCGGCGCTCAAGCTGCAGATCGAAAATACCCGCTGGGCGGGCACGCCCATCTACTTGCGAACTGGCAAGGCGCTGTGGAAGCGGGGCACGGAAATCGTCGTCGAGTTCAAAGCCGCACCGGACAGGCCAAGCGAGCCGAACCTGCTCATCTTTCACATCCAGCCTTTTCAAGGCGTGGAGTTTCGCATCCAGGCCAAGCGGCCAGGGCCGGGGTTCGACCTGCAGCGGGCTGGCATGCGATTCGACTACGCCGACACGTTCGAGGCCGCCCGCGGCACGGGCTACGAGGTGCTGCTCTGGAGCGCGCTCAACCGCGACCCGACGCTCTTCTCGCGCACCGACTTCGTCGAAGACTCGTGGCGGATCGTCCAGCCGATCCTCGACGCCTGGGAGGCGACGCCACCGGACGATTTCCCCAACTACCCGACAGGCACCTGGGGGCCGCTCGCCGCCCACGCGCTGCTCGCCCGCGATGGCCGTCGCTGGCACGAATGCATCGATCGCGCCGTGCTCGTGCGCAGCCCGCTCTTCGCAAACGCGCCACCGGTGCTGCTCGGCACCCTGGCGCTCGCGTTCCGCCCACTGGCCGTCCCCGCGGGCACGACGCTCGTGCGCGAAGGGGACACGTCAGGAGACCTGTTCGTGGTGTGCCGCGGCGAACTCGAGGCGGGGGACCGCGCGGGGGCAAGGCTGGGCATGATCCGCTCAGGCGAGTGTTTCGGTGAAATCGCCGTGCTCCTCGGCCGCCCGCGGTCGGCGACGGTGCGGGCCCTCGCGCCATGCGACCTGCTCATGCTCGAAACGCGGGATTTCCGGCGCATCCTCGCTGACTTTCCCCAGGCGGAGGCGAGCCTGCGGGAAGTCGCCGCGAGCCGGCGAATCTCTGATTGACGCCTCCGCTGCGGCGGCGGCATCATGGGGAGGTCGCGGTGTGCGACAGTCCGCCGGCCTCGGCCGGCGGAGATCCCGGAAACGGAGTTCCACGGATGGAGCGGGCCCGCCACCACTGCGCCGGTGTCGCCACGGCGCTATTTCTGGCGACCCTCTGCGGCGCGGTGGTCGGCCAGCCCGTACCCGTGCCCTTGCCGCCGATCGATCCGACCGCATCGGCGCCCCCGCCGGTCGACCCGGCCAATCCGTTTCCGCTGCCGCCCGAACTTCTCGGCCAGGATCTCACCGGCCAGACGGCCGAGGCCGCCGCCGCCAAGAGCCAGAGTTGCGTCAGCTGCCACACTGGCGTGGGCGACATGCACCGCAGCCCGAACGTGCGGCTCGGCTGCACCGACTGCCATGGTGGCAACGCCGCCGCCTTCACCAAGGACGCCGCCCACGTCCTGCCGCGCGAGTGCGAGGCCTGGCCGGGGTCGGCAAATCCCGTCCGCTCCTACGCGCTCCTCAACCACGAGTCCCCGGAGTTCGTGCGGTTCGTGAACCCCGGCGACCTGCGGGTCGCGCACATCTCCTGCGGCGGCTGCCACTCGTCGATCGTGCTCCAGGTCAGGAAGAGCATGATGACCCACGGCTGCATGCTCTGGAACGCCGCCCTCTACAACAACGGCTCGATCCCCAACAAGCGGGCGGCGTACGGTGAGAGCTACAGTATGCACGGGGTACCGCAGCGGCTGCAGACGGTGCCGCCTCCGACCGACGACGAGATCGATTACAAGGCGGTGATGCGTTACCTCGACCCGCTGCCGCGATTCGAGCGGTCGCAGCCGGGCAACATCCGGCGGATATTCGAGCGCGGGGGCCGCTTCCGTCCGGAGAACGGCATCCCGGAGCGGCTCGAGGAGCCCGGCCGGCCGCGCACGCGGTTGAGCAACCGCGGGCTCGGCACCGAGAACCGCACCGATCCGGTGTTCGTCAGCCTCACGAAGACGCGGCTCCTCGATCCGACGCTCAACTTCCTCGGCACGAACGACCATCCGGGCGACTATCGCTCGAGCGGCTGCACGGGCTGCCACGTGGTCTATGCCAACGACCGCTCGCCGGTGCACTCCGGGCCCTACGCCCGCTTCGGCAATCGGGGCACGAGTTTTTCGGAGGATCCCACGATCCCCAAGGGGGAGAGCGGCCATCCGATCCGCCACGAGTTCGCCCCTGGCAACGGCATTCCCACGAGCCAGTGCATCGTGTGCCACATGCACCCCGGCACGACGGTGATGAACAGTTACATCGGCTACATGTGGTGGGACGAGGAGACCGACGCCGACCTCGTCTATCCCCGGCAGCAGCGTTATCCGACCGCCGAGGAGATGATCAACAGCCAGCTCGCCAACCCCAACGAGTCGGCCGCCAGAAACCTGCTCTCGGATCCCGAGTTCCTCGCCAACCTCACCGACCTGAACGAGCGCACCCGCGAGACGCAGTTCGCCGACTTCCACGGCCACGGCTGGGCATACCGGGCGGTGTTCAAGCACGATCGCGAGGGTCGGCTCCTCGACCACAAGGGGGATGTCGTGGGCGACGATGGCAACGCCGCTAGGCGGGCCGCCGTGAAGATGCCGGAAACGATCAAGGAGATCTACCGCGACGCCGACCGCAAGGGCCGGGACCAGATCCGGGCGGAAGAGGCCGCCGTCGCCCGCCAACGCGATGGCCTCCCCGTGCACCTGCTCGACGTCCACATGGAACGTGGCATGCACTGCATCGACTGCCACTTCATCCAGGACATGCACGGCAACACGAAACTCTACGGCGAGGTCCGGGCAGCGATCGAAATCACCTGCGTGGACTGCCACGGCACGGTCGACCGGATGGCCACGCTGCGGACGAGCGGACCGGCCTCCGACACCTCGAGCCCCGAAGGGGGCCGCGACCTGCGCACCCTGCGCACGCCGTCGGGCAAGCGCCGGTTCGTCGTGGAGGGCGACCGCATCTTCCAGAATTCGATGGTGGAGGAGAACCTGACCTGGGAGATCAAGCAGACGAAGGCCACGGTCGATCCGAAGCACGAGCACTACAGCGCTCTTTCGGCCTTCGCGAAGACGGTGCGCATGGCGGAAGACGGGGCGATGGAGTGGGGCGGCGCGGTGCGGCCCGAGGCCTGCGCCCACGCCAACGGCATCATGAGCTGCATCGCCTGCCACAGCTCATGGAATCCCAGTTGCTTCGGCTGCCACCTGCCGCAGAAGGCCAACAAGAAGGCGCCGGCGCTGCACAACGAGGGAGACGTGTCGCGGAACCTCGTGGCCTACAACTTTCAGACGCTCCGCGACGACGTGTTCATGCTCGCCCGCGACGGCAACGCGACCGGCAACCGCATCGGCCCGTCACGATCGAGCTGCGCGATCCACGTCGGCTCCTACAACGCCAACCGGGAGTCGATCTACGTCCAGCAGCAGACGATCTCCGCGGAGGGCTTCAGCGGCATCGCCTTCTCCACGAACGTGCCGGACACGGGCCGCGGCGGGCCGGACCGCTCAGTGTCGCGCGACCTCT
>JBJTBB010000250.1:0-3684 GCA_046091125.1 Planctomycetaceae bacterium | reverse complement strand
AGACCGCTCACGTCCGTCGTCATCGATCTGTCGAGAGTGGACACGAGACTGGAAGACCGAGCGGGACTCGCGGTGGAGACGGGCTTCTGGGCCGGCGAACTGATGGTTCCGCTCGACGGTTATGGCGCCATCGTCTCGCTTGATTCGGCCCCGCGAACCATCCTGTCCCGGACGCTCGGCGCCCCATCGTTGCCAAAGCACCGCCCGAAGGCGCCAGTTTCCCCCGGGCCTGCTCCCGCCCCCGTCTCGGTCGGTCGTCCGATCGCGGTGACGTCGCCACCGCGTCCCGCGCAGGCGATTCCCCGTTCCGTCGAAGAAATCACCGATTGGGTCACCGAGTTTCTCGCCCGCGATCTCGGCGTGTCGGCCGCATCGATCGACATCGGCGCATCATTCGACACGTTCGGCCTCGACTCCGCGGTCGCCATCGAAATGACGGGCGATCTCGAACGATGGCTCGGTATCGCAGTCGACCCGATGCTGCTCTACGACCACCCCACGATCGACGCACTCGCGAGACACCTGTCGGCGCGGTTCGATCAGACCTGATCCGGCACATCCGCCGGCAATGACTGCGAGGACACACGCGTGACCGAACCTATTGCGATCGTCGGCATCGGCTGCCGGTTTCCCGGTGCGCCCGACCCGGAATCCTTCTGGAGGCTCCTGGCCGAGGGCGGCGAGGCGATCACCGACGTACCGCCGGACCGTTTCGACGTCGAATCGGTCTACGATCCGACTCCCGGCACGCCGGGAAAGACCTGCTCACGACGAGGCGGATTCATCAACGGGGTCGCCAATTTCGACCCCGGGTTCTTCGGCATTTCCGTGAAAGAGGCCGAATTGATGGATCCCCAGCAGCGGTTGCTGCTCGAGGTCTGCTGGGAGGCGCTCGAACATGCGGCCATTCCGGTGGATGCGCTGGCCAATTCGGCGACCGGCGTCTTCGTGGGGACGAGCAACTGTGACTACGCGCGACTGCTGTATCGCGGTCCAGCCAGCCTGACTCCCTACAGCGGCACCGGCACGGCCCTGTCGGTGGCGTCCAACCGAATCAGTTACCTGCTGAACCTCAAGGGTCCGAGCCTCACGATCGATACGGCCTGTTCGTCATCGCTCGTGGCGATCCATCTGGCCTGCCAGAGCCTGACCAGCGGCGAAACCGCCGTCGCCATCGCCGCCGGAGTCAACCTGATCCTCACTCCAGAGGGAGCGATCACCTTCTCGCAGGCGAGGATGCTCTCGCCCGAGGGCCGCTGCAAGACATTCGATGCCTCCGCCGATGGTTACGTCCGAGGGGAAGGTTGTGGCGTCGTCGTGCTGAAGAGACTCGCCGACGCGATCCGGGATGGCGACCGCATCCATGCCCGCCTACTGGGCAGCGCAGTGAACCAGGACGGACTCACCAACGGCCTGACCGCCCCGAACGGCCCCTCTCAGCGGGAGGTCATTCGTTCGGCGCTCGTCGACGCCAATGTGGCCCCCGCCGCGATCGAGTTCATCGAGGCCCACGGTACGGCGACGCCATTGGGCGATCCGATCGAGGTGCGTGCGCTCAAGGAAGCGCTCCTCGAGGGCAGGCGGGCTGAATTTCCGCTCCGTCTCGGCTCGGTGAAGACCGTCATCGGACATACCGAACCGGCCAGCGGCATCGCCGGCCTGATCAAACTCGTGCTCTCCTTCCGTCATGGTCTGATCCCTCCGCATCGCCACCTGCAACAACTCAATCCCCACATCGATCTCGCCGGACTTCCGGTCGAGATTCCGACGAGTACGGTGCGATGGAACGCACCCCACGGCCATCGCTTCGCGGGCGTCAGTTCCTTCGGTTTTGGTGGAACGAACGCCCACGTCATCGTGGCGGACCCGGAGCCGATGCCGGACGACGACGCGATGACACAGTCGCCTCGACACCGCCTGCTCGGCCTGTCCGCAAAAACGCCGTCAGCCCTCGCCGCACTGGCCGGATCGGTTGCGGCGAGGGTCAACGCCGAACCAGATCTGTCGCTCGACGACCTCTGCCGTGCCCTTTCGGCAGGCAGATCGCAGATGGAGTGGCGACGGGCGATTTGTTTCGATGACCGAGCATCGCTCGTGCATTCGTTGCAATCGATCGCCACTGAAGCAGTCGACGACTCGAAGCAGCCGCGGCGCCGGCGCCCAAAAATCGCCTTCCTCTTCACGGGGCAGGGCTCGCAGTATCCGGGCATGGCGATGGGGCTATACGACGCATACGCCGTCTACCGACAGACGCTCGACCGCTGTGACGAGCTCCTGCGCGAGGAGGGCGTTGCGCTGCTCGACATGCTCGGCACCGGCGACTCCCAGGCCATTCACGAGACCCGTCATTCCCAGCCTGCCATCTTCGCCGTGGAGTACGCCCTCGCAGAACTGTGGCGATCCTGGGGCGTCGAACCCGACTACGCCATCGGCCACAGCGTCGGCGAGTACGTCGCGGCGTGTCGCAGCGGAGCGATGTCGCTCGAAGACGGGCTTCGACTGATCTCCGCTCGCGGAAGGTTGATGGACGGGCTACCAAGATCGGGAGGCATGCTCGCCGTGTCTGCCGATGCCCTGGCGGTCGAGCCGATCCTCGAACGGTACAAGGGGAGGCTCGGGGTCGCCGCCTACAACGGCCCTCGACAGACGGTGCTCTCCGGCTGTGCCGAGGCGATCCGTGAGGCTTCCGACGAGTTGGCGAGGCGGGGCGTGAGCGCGACGCCGTTGACCGTGTCGCATGCCTTTCACTCTCACCTTATGGAACCGATTCTCGATGCATTCGAGGAGGTGGCCAGGGGGATCCCACATGCACGACTGCGGACAC
Source organism: Planctomycetaceae bacterium (assembly GCA_046091125.1). Lineage (GTDB taxonomy): Bacteria > Planctomycetota > Planctomycetia > Pirellulales > UBA1268 > UBA4655. Next base: position 860 of record JBJTBB010000250.1, on the reverse strand, counting down.
CACTCGCGCTCAACGTCAGTGGAGAGATCGCCGCCAACGGCCTGGCCTGGCCGGAATACTGGCGACGGCACCTTCGGGAGCCCGTGCAGTTCTCGCGGGGGATCGAGGCCTTGGGAAACAAGGGAGTCGAGGTCTTCCTCGAGAGCGGTCCCCAGCCGGTGCTGACAACGCTCGCTCGAGCGAGCCTCCCCAAGCAGACGGCCACATGGGCCTGCAGCGCACGGAAGGCCTCAGACGACGTCGCGACGATCCTGCTGGCAGTCTCGAAACTCTACGAATCGGGCGTGCGAATCGACTGGCGGTCGCTCGCTCCAGGGCACCGCCCGGCCGGCGTTTTTCTGCCGACCTATCCCTTTCAGCGATCCCGTCACTGGGCACCGGATCGGCAGCCACCCGCCGCCGCGACTGCCTCATCGCTCCCGAAGCCTGCCGATGCGCCCGTCGGCAAGGGACTCGTCGGCGAACGGATCGACTCCGCGGGCGACGACGTCATCTTCCAAACGACGCTCGCCGCCGACTCTCGGTCGATTCTCTCCGATCACGTCGTCTTCGGGCAGGTGATCGTGCCGGCGGCGGCCCTGGTCGACATGGCACTCACCGCGGCCTCGATGGCATTCCCCGGCGATGAAAACCCGGGGGCAACGCGATCGCTCGACTCGTTCACGATCCGGTCGCCCTTGGTGCTCGGTGCGGTGATGGGCGAGCCTGATGGGCCCCCCCCATCTACAGCGAGTCGGATCGTCCCGATCGTGCACACGCCCGCGGCCGATCAGTCGCTCGTCCGGATCGCCAGTCGCTCCGCTGCTGCCGACGATGACCGTGAAGGAAAACGCTGGACGGTTCACGCCACCGGCTTCATC
>JBJTBB010000249.1:0-11956 GCA_046091125.1 Planctomycetaceae bacterium | reverse complement strand
GCCACCGCCACCACCGGCAGCGCCGCCACCGCCACCGCCACCACCGGCAGCGCCGCCACCGCCGGCGTCCGTTACGTTGAAGGGATACTGGTTGCTCTCGTAGCCGAGCTTGAACCGGTCGGAAACCTGGACGAACCGAGGCCCGAAACCAACCCGGACCGTTGTACGGCTTCCTCGATGGCGAAAACTTCTCTGGACGAGGGCCGCCACCGAGCCGCCCTGGATCTGGGTGAAGTTCTGCTGCGTGAGCTTCTGCGAGATCACGTGATCCGGGGGAGGGCTGACCGCGGTGATGGTGGTGGTCACGCTCGGCACGACCGCCTCGAATTCAGCTCCACCGCTTTCTGCTTCCTGGGTGAAAACCTGGGTGGGCGATGACGCGGCAAACTCGTTGAGTGTCATGAAGTCCTGGGACTGCTCGCCGCTGTCGAAGTAGCTGATCTCGATCCCGCGGCCGTCATAGATCCAGCCACCCTCGTACCGGTTGCCCCACGACATCTTGGTCTGCATCCAGGTCGTGTTGAGGTCGAGCTGCAGGACATCGGTACCGAAGATGTAAATCCCGCCGATGACGTTGACACCGCTGGATTGGCTGGCCTCGAGATTCGCGTTGTTCAGCTGGGCGATCGTCTGAGGAGAGATCGGCTGGGTCGGAATCAGGTAGCCCGCGTCGGTACTGCCGACGCTCGTGAACTGCGGCCGCGTGATCCCCCACCAGAGCCGCTCATAGTCGAAGAAGATCCCCTCCTTCGGCTCGGGATAGATCTCGTATTCCTGGAGATCCGGCGGGGCGAAGAGCTGGAAATCGTAAAAATCCTGGCTCGGCAGGAGCGGAAGCCAGTCCCCGGCCCGGGAGTTCACGCAGGGGGACCACAGGGCCGCGAACAGGACCGGCACCATGACGACCATTGGAAATCGGCTTTGATTGTTTTGGGTTTCCATGGCTGTATTCCGTAGGTCATTCATGAGGTCTGGGAGGCTGGTCGCACCGCTTCCGAAGATTGCTCCGGTGGTATCGGTCGATCCACGTGCAGGAATTGACGAAACCTGGAAAACACTGCCGACAAGGTCCGTTTTTCGGCCTTGGCAGACCGTCTCGATTCACCGCAGTTTTCCACGACCAGTGCGACGGCCCGTGGCGCGGTTAAGATGGGGGATTCAGTGACTTGGATGGAAGGTTGCCATGCGCGTCGGTTTCGCTTGCACGAATCGTTCCCTCGGACGACTCCCCCGCCCGTCCGGGATCGTCCGTTCATGGCAATCCGGCCTTCGAGCCTGTTCGATCAGAACGACCCGGTCCGGACGTCGTATCGATCAAGCCGGCAGCGTCATGCTGGTGTGGATAGTGGGTGTTGTTCAATGCGGTCTGCTGTTCGAATCAGCCCGGATCGTGCGGGCGGACGAGCCACCACTCGCGACCGTCGATCGAAAACGTCCAAATGGAGAACACTTCGTACGGGTCGTCCGTGATCGGGACGGCGAACCCGCGGCACTCGAGACGTCCGTCGTTCGTTATCGTCTGCCCTCTCGACGCCCCGGCACTGCGGGCAGATCGGAAGTAACGGTCGATCTCGTCTCGGCGGTGCACCTGGGATCGAGGCGATATTACGACACGCTGGACAGGCTTTTTCAGAACTATGACGCGGTGCTGTATGAACTGGTCGCCCCTGAAAATGCGCGTGTCCCCCAACCAGGGAGAAAGCCGTCGGGCACGATCGGCCAGGCGCAAGTGGGGCTGACGAGGCTGCTTGGGCTCTCGTTTCAACTCGATGAAGTCGACTATCGAGCAGCCAATTTCGTGCATGCCGACCTCACTCCCCAGCAATTCGACGAGGCCATGAGGCGCCGCGGAGAGTCATGGTGGACCATGTTCATGACGCTGATGCGGGAAAGCATGGCCAAGGCACCGCCAAGCAGCTCGGACACGGTCGGTTTTGGAGACCTTTTCTCGGCCATGTTCGGCGATCATCGTGAGATCCGGCTGAGAAGGATGATGGCCATCCAGTTCAGTGACATGGACGTCCTCACGTCGGCGTTCGGCGGGGAGAAGGGTTCGACGCTCCTATCGGACCGCAACGCCGCCGCGATCGACGTGCTGCGCCGAGAAGTCGCACGAGGCCGCCGGAACATTGCGATCTTCTACGGAGCTGCGCACATGCCGGACTTCGACATGCGGCTTCGCAAGGAGTTCGGCTTCGAGGCAGATGAAGCCGAGTGGATCGAAGCGTGGGACTTGAGGCTGCCGGCGGCTGTCACTCGCTGATGCAGGTTCGAAAAAACGTCTAACCTGTCGTTTCGGTTTCACGCTGGGATTCCTCCCGCAACCGAATCCTGTCCCGAAGTTCAGCGGCGAGTTCGTACTGCTCGTTGGACACTGCTTCGGCCAGCCTCTCCTCGATGGTCCGCCCGACGTCATAGCGACTGCGAACGGTCTCGCGCATGTCTGAAAGCCTTTTCACCAACTCGTCTTCTGAGAAACGCTCCGAAGCGTCATACCGGGCAAAGAGATCGCGAAACCGATCCAGCCCATGGTTGATTTCACGGATCGCCGATTCGGGGCCGCTCTCCTCGAGGGCCGCGAGAGCTCCCGCCTGAACACGGTGAAACAGGACGAAGGGACGGTATTGCTCGTGTGACAGCGTCCATTCCTCGTCGGGCGAGTGATCTCGCACAAAATCCATCAGTGCCAAGCTGTGATCGGCGTCTTTCGCAGCCCGGCGATACTCCTTGAGCGACAGCCAACAAATCCGGCGATGGTAAAACTGGACGAATTCCCGGTCCGCTTCGGCACACTGCTCACGGGTGAGCCGAAACGATTCACCTTCCCGGACGACCTCTCCGACCAGGTAGTCGAAGAACGTCTCCGCGCCTCCTGGGCGTTCCCCGTCGGGCCGATGGCGAACCTCCATCTGGAGGATCCCCATGTCGACGCGCATCTGCACCACTTCCCTGCCGTCCCGGGCCTTTACCAACCGAGCGCTCACTTCCCCTGGCCGGAAATCCCAGCCTTTCAGCAGAGAGTCGATGTCACGGCGGACGGCCATACGGCCCTTTCACTGACCCAAGATCTGGGAAGCATGAGGTCTTGACGATGAAGAAGTATACCGTCGAAGAACCGAAGGACGCTCGCAGTTCTTCGACTGAACCCACCGCAGGCATCGCTCCGCGGTTCCATCAGCCGGGGGGCTCACGTCGGGAGCGTTTTTTGTCCGACAGATGCTTTTTTTGGGCGAGCCTTTTTGCCGTCGCCAACCGTGAAACGCGACGTTTCCGACGCGGTTTCGGCTCGATGCTCGCCTGCTCCAGGAGCAGAGTCAGCTTTTGGACGCAGTCGGCGACGTTGCGGGACTGATCCCGAAATCGCTGGCTTGAAATGATCAGCTCGCCATCCTTCGTGAGCCTGGAAGAGACATTCGCGACGAGCCGGGACCGGATGTCGTCGGGCATGATGCCCGCGGATTGAACGGCAAATCGAAGGACGGCCTTGCTACTGGTGCGATTGACGTGCTGTCCACCGGGTCCGGCACTTCGAGCAAATTGCCATTCAATGTCGCCCTGACGGACCCATACCCGACCATCGGACAGGCGGATGGTCCTTGTTTCCTGCTGCGTCATGGCTAAAAGGTACCACGTCGGAATCGCGGTGGTTACTCGGCATCACGGCGAGGGCGGTCCCGCATCGACCAATTCCATGGGCATCGTTACGATTTTTCTCCATGGAGACTGAACCGGCGAGTGACGAGCGGCCATCGACGGAGGCGGCGTTGGGTCGCTGTTTTTCAAGGATCGACGCGGTGGCATCAGTGCGGGCAAGAAGCCTCCGTTCCTCCGAGATCTCGGTATCCCGAGCCCGCTGGCTCGTGTCGATCGTGATGCTCGTGGAGATGTTCACGAGCCAACATCGACTCGCCAATGGAAACGATGCCCCCTCTGAAACGGCCGCGGACTCGGCGACGGACCCAATCGCCGTCCCGGAAAGCCTCTGGAGCAACGAGGGCGAGGACTGGACCGGCTTTCTCGGCCCGGGTGGAAGAGGACGCAGCAGCCTCGAAGGACTGCAGGTTCCCTGGCCGAAATCCGGACCTTCGATCAGGTGGCATTGCGATCTGGGAGAAGGCTACTGCAGTCCGACGATTGCCAACGGTCGTGTCCTCGCCTTCGACCGCGTGGAATCGCGAGTGAGGCTGCGATGCCTCCACGCGGAAACCGGCAAGCAGATCTGGGAGACAGGCCATGAAACGAGCTACCGGGATACATTCGGATACGACGGGGGCCCAAGATCCTGTCCAGTCGTTTCCGGCGGCAGGGTTCTGACGTTCGGTCCTGAGGGCAGGCTTGATTGCCGACGACTCGAGGACGGCTCGCTCCTCTGGTCCGTCGACACATCGGAACGATACGGGGTCGTTCAGTATTTCTTCGGCGTCGGATCCGCTCCGGTCGTCTATGGTGATCGCGTGATCGTCCAGGTCGGCGGAAGCCCTCCCGGCAGCACGCCTCCCTCTCCGGAAAGACTGGACCTCGTTCAGGGGCTCGATAGTGGGCTCGTCGCCTTCGACTTAGTCAGCGGCCGGGAATGCTGGCGGGTTTCCGATGAGCTTGCCAGCTATTCGACACCCGTCATCACCGAGATCGATGGCGAGAGGAGGCTTCTCGCCTGGATGAGGGACAGCCTGTTGATCGTCGATCCCCACACCGGGCGCCTCGATCGTCGGTTCCCCTACCGGGCCGAGGAGCTTTTCAGCGTCAATGCTGCGAGCCCCGTGGTGGTGGGCAACGAGGTCCTTCTCTCCGAAACCTATGGACCAGGCAGCATCCTTCTCGACCTTTCCGCGGATGGCGTCAGCGTGATTCGCCGCGACACCTCCCGACGGCAGTCGAAAGCGCTGCGGGCCCACTGGGCCACGCCCGTGGTGGACGGCAACTCGGCGTATGGCTTCAGCGGCCGCAATGCCGGTGACACCGAATTGGTCTGCTCCGACTGGAAAACAGGCGAAATCCTCTGGCGAGAACCAGGATTGGGCCGCGGGGGACTTGTGCTGGTTGACCATCATCTGATCGTGCTCGGGGAGTTCGGAGATCTGCTCCTGGTAGAAGCGAATCGTGAATCGTTCCGCGAACGTTCACGGTGTCGCCTGCTAGACCGACGGTCCGGCATCGAGCTGCTCGAACCACCGTGCTGGGCGGCTCCTTCCGTGGCGCACGGATACGCCTATCTCAGAGGCCGCGGACGCCTGGTGTGCGTCGATCTGGTCGGGGGAGAGTAGCGACCTCGAGCCCGTTCCGGCTCAATGATGCTGGCCATGCCGTCGCTGCTGGCAGCATGCAAGCAGCCGCTTTGGAAGCCTGTTTCGAGGACCGAATGTTCCGTCTGGACAGTCTTTCACGGCTACTCCCATACTTTTGAACCTCGTACGGGTCCGTTTGATCGCACCTGCGATCCGTCCCGTCCTTTCCTGGGAGCGAGTTCCGTCATGGTGCGGATGTCGGTCAGCGAACTGTCAATGTGCCAACTCGATCTGCACGAGGAGACGGAGTACCTCACCGCCCATGGCTTCGATGCGATCGGCCTCTGGCGACCCAAGGTGTCCGACATCGGGCCAGTTGCCGCCCAGAAATTGCTCGAACAGTCATCGCTCACGGTTTCCAGCCTTTTGTGGGGCGGCGGATTCACCGGCGGCGACGGAATCACGTTCCGCGATGGGATCGAGGACGCCCTGGAGGGACTTTGCACCGCCTCCACCCTGGGGGCAGAAACGCTGGTGCTGCACAGTGGGCAACGCGGGGGCCACACGCTTGGACACGCCCGGCGGCTGCTTGTCGACGCGATCGATGAACTGCTGCCGGAGGCGGAGTCCCTCGGGGTCACGCTCGCGCTGAAACCGTCTCACCCCATGGCGTCTGACGGCTGGAATTTTCTCTGCTCTCTGCAGGATTCGATCGATCTCGTCCGGAGATTCGACTCGTCGAGAATCGGTCTCGCGCTCGACCTTTGGCACTTCGCCGATGACCCATCACTCGAGGCTGTTCTGCCCGAGGTCGTCGCCGTTTCGGCTGTCATCCAACTGGCCGACCGCACCGCCTCCCCATCGGACCTGCCTGAACGGCTGCCCCCCGGTTTCGGAACACTCCGGCTAGCACGGCTCGTTACGGAGGTTGCTGCACTTGGTTATCGGGGCTTCGTCGAATTCGACTGTGTCGGAGAGGTGTCGGAATCGCTTGGCTATGAGGGTTTGCTTCGTCATCTGCGAACCGTTTCCGGCCAGTGGCTCGCCGAACCCGTTCATGCCGTCCATCGATGACCGGTGATGAAACCCGTCCGATTTTCTCCACGATGGCCCGATGCGTTGAAATCCTGACATTCTCGCCGGAAAAGTTTTCCGCCCTGTGACGTGCGTCGCACACCGCACGAGGCTTCCACACCGTCAATTTGGATCGATCGCGAAGACTCTAGGGCTGTGGGGCGACCTGGGGCGTCGCCAACCAGATTTGGCACGGAAGATGCTTCTCCATGAGATTCAGCAGGCAAGCAGGTGTGAATCGGGACGCGGGACGATCGTAGCGACCGATGGCTTTGACCTCATCGGTCATTGTCGGCCCTCAGACGATCCGACCGACGAAATGCAGGCAACCAAAAACGTGCATTCGACTTTGCAATCCTTCGAGCACAATTCGAACTGTGACCGGTGGTCCACCGCCGCACACACGGTGGCTGCATGCGTGGCCGAGGCGGAGCGCTCTGCCGAGGGCTTCTCCGAGGTGAACGTGTTGGCCGGGCGATACGGCCCCTGGGCCGATGTCGTGGACCCAGATGAACTCGTGGAGTGCAGGAATTCTGTTCATCACTCCTCGAGGCCCTACTCACGGCGACAGCGCCGCAATGGCACCACAAGGGCGATCCTGCTCAAGACCGCCCTCATCAGCAGTCACGCCACGTGCCCCGCCGGCTAGAGCGGTCCGAGACCGATTCGAGCGACGAAAATCGTTCGCGAGGTGCAGTCCTGCAGCGGCCCGCACCAAAGGAATCGGTGACGCGTATCAGCTTCCGTCCGCGATCGTCCGACCGGCTTCTTCGCGACGTTCCGCGACGTCATCGGCAGCATCGGGAGATGCCCGGGGGCTGTTTTCCTCCGGACCGAACACCCTTCCCAGTACCGTGACCGCCCCTTCACGGGCGACTGTTCCCGGCGTTTCACGGCCGATCACCTCGGTCCGATAGACGACGATTCCCGGCGGCCCGGTTCGACCTTTCACGGACAGTTCAATCTTCTGACCGGGCTCGATCCTCTCAATCGTTTCAAAACGGACTTCCCCTGCGGAAATGGTGCTCTCGGCACCATCCGCCGCCTCAGCTTCGATTCCCTCGGCGAAAAACATGGTTGTATCGATGTCGTGTGCGGCGCGGTTCCCCGTATTCATGACGAAGATCCGAAACGTCACCAATTCGCCTTCCGAGACCTCCAGGACCGACTCCCGCACGTCCACCGAGACGCGGGGCATGAAGACCTGCGTGCGCGGAGTCTTGCTGACCTGCTGATCCTCCACCGTGTCGGCTTTGTCGTTCGACGGGGACCGGTTGGCTTCACTCTTCCCGTAGGACCATGGCGTGGGAATCATTGGCAACGGCTCGGCCGGGCGGATCCATTCCATGTCGAACCAACGCTGAAAACTCCATTTGCTTTTGGAGGGCTTTGCGACCGGCGGAGCGAATGCCCCGCCCTGCGATTCGTTGGGGCTCGGTCGTCTGGAAGCCTGAGTCTGCTCCCGAGACACGACCGTCTGTGGAGAGGAACTGACCCGGGAACCATTCGTCGTGGTTTTCGGACCCTGTGCAGCCGGATGGGATTTATCCGCGCCCCGCGATGCGGAATCCCCGCTTGGGTTGATCGCCGCCATCCGCGAAGGGGGCGATCGCTTTGCGACTGGCTCCGAGGCGGAAACGGCCTTGCTCGATTCCGTGGATGCGTTCCAGACGGCATCCTCAACTCCCCGAGTGGACGAGTCCGCGGGAGACAACCTTCGTGATGGCTCGGACACGCTCTTGATCATCGCCGAGTCTGGGGCGTCTTGGACGGGCTCCGGGGCATTCGGAGCCCTAGAACCTGCCATGATCCGCGCAGCCAGCGGAGACCGTCCCGTTGCAGCGGTGGACGCATCCGATCGGGCGGCGACACTCGGCTTTACAAAACCGTCAGCTTCCGACGGCGTCTCGGCCGCAAGTGAATGCATTCCCGACATCGTCATGATTGCAAAACCGCATGCGTACGCCCCGTGCATCTTCCGCCCACGATCAAACGCCATGCGTCGCTCCTTCGCCGTTCACGATTCTTCGCGTTCGCCAGCCCGACCAGATCGAACGTGCCGAACCGAACGCCGAAAAGCAGTATCGGCAAAACGGATTGACCGGCTTTTGCCGAAAAAATGGGCAGGCTGGGAGGCCAGGGCAATCAGGCCAACGCCATGGCCGGCGAGGAGGCCGTGGCAATAGGCGATGGCTCCGAAGATTCGGATCCCGTCGTGACCGTGACTCCCATCTCCTCGCTCATACGGCGATCCTGTACTGGTCACTGCCCCTTGGTGGTCAGATAGTCGCCGACGAAGATCGAGTTTGCCGGGTACAGACCCAGCGGCTGCAGGCTGCCAAGGTGGGTTTCACGACCACCGGCGATGCGAATCTCGCTCGACGGATTCACAAACCGCACCATCGCAAGCGCCCTCAGGCAATCACGAGCGGTCAGTTGACGCCGACCGGCGAGCGGTGTTCCGTCGATCGACTGGAGAAAATTGATCGGAATGCTCTCAACGTTCAGGCGGCGGAATTCCATCGCCATCGCGACGACATCGTCACGAGTTTCACCCATTCCGATGATGCCTCCGCTACAAAGCGAAAGGCCCGCTTCCCGACAGGCGGAAAGGGTGGCGAGGCGATCCTCGTAGGACTGGGTCGAGCAGATCTCGGGATAAAAACGACTGCTCGTATTGAGATTGTGGTTGACCTTGTCAACCCCGGCGGCGGCGAGCCGTCTGGCTTGATCAGGAGTCAGGAGACCAAGACAGGCACAGACATTCAGCCGATATTCCTGCTTGATTTTCGGAACGATCGAACACACGGCCTCGATCTCACGTTCCGACGGACCCCTCGCCGAGATCACGATACAGAAAGTCTTCGACTCTCTCTCGGCCGCCAATTTCGCCGCCTCGAGCAATCGCGGAGCGGAAAGGAGATTGTAGCGGGGGATGTCCGCGTCGGAAACCTTGGACTGGGAGCAGTAGCCGCAATCCTCCGGGCAAAGACCGCTCTTCGCATTCATGAGGAAAAACAACTGGACGGTGTCACCAAATGCACGTCGCCGAAGGCGGTAGGCGGCTGCCAGCAGGTCGAGCAATTCACCATCAGGCGAGTCGAGCATGGCGCGTGCGTCCACGGCGGCCAACGATTCTCCGTCCAAAACCCGGGCAGCCAGGGCATGCCATCGCCCCCCGCCGGTCCGCGCGAAAGATCCGTCATCGACCGTCGATGCACCCAGCACGCTCATGCCATCCTCCACTCGCTCGTGACGCCTTCCAATGAGCTCACGACCCCCCATCATAAACGGACGAAGCCTCTGACGGCGACACTCATACCTGCTCACCAACGTCCCCCAGTGAGACGAGCAACTCGGCCATCTCCGCCGCGGCATGCGACTCGCCTTTTTCACGCGCCAACTCGATCCCCTCCCGCAGCATGCCCCTGGCCTCATCGAACCGTCCTGCCGTGGCGAGATGGCGGCCGGCCATGTGAAAGGCCGGGATGTAGCGAGTAGGGGCTTTCGAGAGCGAGGTGAGGATCGCAAGGCCTCGATCGACTTCACCATCGTTGACGAGTTCCAGTGCCAGCGCGTACCGCAGGAACACGTCCGAGGGATCGATCGCGAGTAACTGCTCGATCTTTGCCCGACGAGCACCCACTTCACCGTTTGCGGGACCCTTCGGCTGAGGCCTCTCCATCGACCGCGCCCTCCGATCGGTCGTCGCGCGGGTGACGACCAAAGCCTGACATCATCGATCGTTCGTCGCAGCCGGAGTGGCCGATCGCTCTGCGAGGAACGCCAGCTTTCGCTTGCCGGCCATTCCCGAGAGCAACGCCAGCCGCCCATCGCCCGCCGAGGCGATCGCCACCGGATTATCGACAAGCGTCACGCACGTCGCCCGCACACCCTGCCTGCCATCCCTCATCGAAGAGTCGAGCCGCCAAACGCCAGAGACACTACCCGCGCCACCCTTGGCAGCCGCCCAGAGGTTGCCATCACGCCCGTACGTCACCGCTCGCACGTCGATCAATCCGGTCGGAAGTCTCAGCAGCTCGTGGCCCTGCAGCCTTGAATAGAGCACCAGTTCCACAGCCGTCTCGGATGGCTCGAGGAGCACGAGTTCACCCGCCGGGCTGACCGCCACGGCGGATGCAGACCGACCGGGGCAATGCCTTGGACCAAGTGGTCCGAGCCGACTGCCGGCAATCGGCGAGCGAAGAATGGGTACGACCGCCTCGTCGGTTTTCTCCGTACCGAACAGACGACCATCCCTCCGCAGAAGAACGAGCCAGTCTCTCCCGGGACTCACGGCCAGCGAGGCCTCCGAAGCTTCTACGCGGCGATCAGCCTCCACTCGCCCCCAACCCGGGACGATCTGCGCCTGGATGGCGGTCGATGTGCCCGGGGCTTCGCCGGATGGCTGAAGCCGATAGGACCGTAATTCCAGCGTCCCCTCCGTCGTGGCGACGTGGAGGGCGACGGTGGATGAATCAATGCACGCGAGGGCGATCGGCTCGGCGGCTGCCTCCGGCGGAGCGAGGACCGTCCTGCGGCGCGACGGCTCGTCCGACTCGAAAGCGACGACGCTCCGGGTCTCACGGTCGATTGCAAGGATCGACTGGCCGTTTGGTCGCGCCGCGATCGCCGAAAGCCCCGGGAGATCCTCCACGACGAAGCGTGGCTGCCAGTCATCCGGGCTGACGACCGTTTCAGATGCGATGTTCGGCCTGCACCAGAAGACTGCGAACGCCATCTGCCACGAAAGCACGGCCAGAACGAGAAGAATCGGCGATCTTCGCACCGACGCCTGTCTCGAAACCCCCCTGACCGAAACCCCCATCACCATGAGTCGGAGGTGTCTTTGAAGTGCTTGTCCGCTTGCCGACATGGTCATACGGCCCGTACGGCAGACTGAACGCCCGTGGGTTTCTCGTGCGAGGCCTCCCAGGCCTCGATCTCGCCGGCATGAGAGAGCGTCATGCCGATCGAGTCGAGTCCCTCGATCAGGCAGCGGCGACGAAAGGCATCCAGCTCGAATCTTGCCTCAAATTGGGCCCCGTCCCGAATACGACAGTCGGTCAGATCGACCTCCAGCCGCAGAGGACCTCGGGAGCAGAGGCCGAACAACTCGTCGATCTCCGCGTCCGGCAGCGCGACGGGCAGCATGCCGTTTTGGAAACAATTCGAGTAAAAGATGTCCGCGAAACTCGGCGCGAGAATCACGCGAAATCCGTAGTCGGCCAATGCCCATGGCGCGTGCTCTCGGCTCGACCCGCATCCGAAATTGCGCCGGGCGAGCAGGATCGAAGCCCCCGCCACCTCCGGACGGTTGAGTTCGAAGGAGGGGTCAGGGGTGCCGTCCGGAAGGAATCGCCAATCGAAAAAGAGGAATTGCCCGAAACCAGTGCGCTCGATTCGCTTCAGAAACTGCTTGGGAATGATCTGGTCGGTGTCGACGTTCGACCGATCCATCGCGGCGACAAGGCCGTTGTGCGTGACGAAAGGCTGCATGGCGGACTCCGCGGCAGGGTGGCGACCGTTCGATCAGATCCGTGGATCCTCGCCTCGATAGGACCAGGTGCGAACATCGACGAAGTGGCCAGACACCGCCGCTGCCGCCGCCATTGCGGGCGACACGAGGTGCGTCCGCCCCCCCTTTCCCTGTCGTC
>JBJTBB010000248.1:0-3348 GCA_046091125.1 Planctomycetaceae bacterium | reverse complement strand
GTTCGTCACGAACTTCCATTTCGAGCCGAACGTCTTTTTTCGAGGGGATGGCACCGGCTCGTTCCTCGAGACCAGCCATCGCTCCGGTCTAGGGGGTCCGAGCATGCGATCGCTCGGGTTCGGCGTCGTCGCCTTCGACGCGGATCTGGACGGTCGGCTCGATCTGGCGATCGCCAACGGACACGTGAATCGCGACTCCCTGCGGATCGCCGCCGCGCCGTTTGCCCAGTCCATGCAGGTGTTTGTCGGCGAGGGTGATGGACGCTTCGGTGACGTGACCCGCGATGCGGGCCGGCCGATCAACGAGCCACGTGTGGGCCGGGGGCTGGCCGTCAGCGACTTTGACGACGACGGCCGGCCTGACCTCGCCGTGTCGGCCAACGGCGGCCGGGTCGCTCTGCTGCGCAACACGACCGCAGGAACCCGTCCATGGATCCGGCTCACGTTGGAGGGAGATGGGCGAATGAGCAACCGTTCAGCGATCGGGGCCCGGGTCGAGGTGCTCGCGGGTGATTGCAGGCTCACGCGATTCGTGAGCGGGGGAGGGAGTTATCTCTCCGCAAGCGACCGGCGGCTCGTCGTCGGCGTGCCGGTAGGCGTGGTAGACGTCACCGCCGTGGTGTACTGGCCATCCGGCCGCACCGACGCCTATCCGTCGCTCGGGGTCAACGCCGACTGGATGCTCGTCGAGGCGGGCTCGGCGACCCGGCTCGAGAGATGACTCCGTCCGGTGCTGTTCAAAGAAGCGGTCGGGTGGGCGAGGAATGCCGTCAGGAGGGAGCTGGTCCCGGCTGCCGACGGCCGAGAATGGCCCCGAGTGCCGGTCCGGCAGCCATGGTCGTGATCACGCACATCAGCACGCAGGCGACGAACAGCCTGAGGTCGATGAGTTCGGCATCGAATGCAGCGGCCGCCATCACGATTCCCAGGATCCCCCGGGCGTTGAGTCCGCAGCCGACGGCCAGGGCCTGCCGGTTGTCCATTCCCGACAGTCGGCCGCCGAGAAAGACGCCGGAGATTTTTCCAAGGAATGCCACCAGGGTGATCAACACGACCAGCCAGCCATCGAAGCCGGCGATGAAGTCGGCGGAAATCGCCATCGACACGAAGAAGATCGGCGTGAACACCGCATAGGCAAAGTCACCGATGATTTCGAACGGACGAGGGTCTTCGGCATAGGCGTCGGCCAATGCGATGCCCACGACGAAGGCGCCGAGGAATGAGTGCAGGCCGAGGTGCTCCGTTCCGGCGGCACCGAGCAGTCCGAAGAGGATCACGCAGGAGATCACACCAGAGGGATAGGGGAGGCGTTTTCGGGCCCATCCAAGCAGCCGCGGCAGCAGCAGCCTTCCGATCACGAGCACCCCGCCTAAGAAGAGAAATACGGTGCCAAGGATTCCAAGCCCCTTCCCGGGGTCGGCGGCGTTCGGGCCGAACTCCGCGAGGATCACGGCGAAGAGCCCCCAGCCGACGAGATCGTCAACCAGTGTGGCCGACATGATGGTCCTGCCGATGTCACTTCTGAACAGACCCATGTCCATCAGGATCCGGGCGATCACTGGATTTGCAGAGAGCGAGAGGATCGAACCCATGAACAGGGCGGTGGCGAACTGGTCCTTCGGCATCACTCCGATGACGGTCGGAAAGGCGTAGCACATCAAGACGCCGAGCACGAGCGGCACGAGAGTGCCGATCGGGCCGGCGGCCAGCGCTTTGCGTCCCGTGCGATGGAGTTCGACGAGGCTGATGTCTAATCCGATCGTCACGATGAAAAACAGCATCCCGACCCGTGCGATCGCGGATCGTGCGGCGGGAATCGGGCCGGATGTCGGAAAGTGCCAATCGAACACCTCGGGACTCGCGCGACCGAGGATCGTGGGGCCCAGCAGGAGGCCGCCAGCGATCTCGCCGACCACAGCCGGAATGCCGAGCCTTCTGGCCAGGGCCCCGAAGGCGATCGCCGCGAGAAGCATCGCCGCCAGATGCAGCGACAGGATGGTCCAGTCGGACGGTTGCATCACACCCACCTCGTCGGTCGATCCGGACAGAACCTTGCGTCAACCATCGTTAAAACGATAATTGTTCAAACGATAAAAATCCATCGGGGTGCGTCCATGTCGATCGGTCTACGTCGAAAACCAAGCGTTGCCGCTCGTCGCCCGGCGCGGCGACGGTTGTTCGACTCGCTCGAGCAAGAGGCCTATCTCCAGCTCTGGCGGACCTATGACCGTCTGAGGGAACTCGAAGAGGGTGTCTTCGCGAGTCATGGACTCAGCGCGCAGCAGTACAACGCCCTCCGCGTGCTTCGATCGGTGGAGCCGAGTCCGCTGGCGGCCTCGGCGCTCGGGGCGAAACTCGTCTCGAGGGCCCCGGACGTGACTCGGATGCTCGACAAGCTCGAGCGGCGGGGCTTCGTGCGTCGACGGCGGAGTACCGAGAGTCGGCGAGTGGTCGAGGTCTCGATAACGTCCGTGGGCCGCGCGGTCGTCGATCGACTCGCGGACGACGTGCGACGTTGTGGCCGTGATCAGCTTGGTCACCTCGACCGCGGGTCCCTGCGCGCCCTCATCGAGCTGCTGAAACATGCCCGAGAGCCGCATGATCGCGACGCCGGCGACGACTGGCCGGGAAATGGCCGCCGACGCTGGGGGCCAGTCCCGACCGCTTCACACTGCGTCAGGCGTTGACGGGTCTGGCCGGGTCATCCTGCAGGTACGACGGCAGCCATTCGTCGTCACCCTCTTCGGTCGAACCAGATGCGTGGCCGCCCTCGTCCGCCTCATCGTGCTCTTCTGGGATCTGGCCTCCGATGAAGGAGTAGGCCACCGGAATCATGATCAGGATCAGCACGGTCGTGACCATTTCGCCGAAGGTCATGGCCGCCGCCATCGGGATGAGGACCTGCGCCTGAAAGCTCATGTCGAAAAGCAGCGGCAGCAGTCCGCCGACGGTCGTGATGCTCGTGAGAAACACAGGGCGGAACCGCACGCAACCTGCCTCGCGGATGGCGAGGTGCAGGGGGCGCCCCTCACGAACCCGCGCGTTGATGAAATCGATGAGGACGATCGAGTCGTTCACCACGATTCCGGCGAGGGCGACGACGCCGAACATCGTGAACAGGGACAGGGGCATGCCCATGATCGCATGTCCGAAGACGGCTCCCGCAGCGCCGAAGGGGATCGCGGTCAGGATCAGAAGCGGCTGCAGGTAGGAGCGGAATTCGATCGTCAGCAGCACGAACATCGCGAACACGGAGACGAGGAATCCAAGCCCGAGACTGCGGAGCGACTCATTGGTCTGCTCCTGTTCGCCCTCCCAGCGGACGCGGACGGCCGGATAGTCGGTGGC
>JBJTBB010000247.1:0-4536 GCA_046091125.1 Planctomycetaceae bacterium | reverse complement strand
CCTCGATGCGGTCGATCTCGCGACGGTGGATGCCGTCCTTCTCGACGTGGGGATGTCGAGCGATCAACTGGCCGATTCGGCCAGGGGATTCTCGTTCGACGCCGACGGCTCGCTCGACCTTCGATTCGATCCGACCGAGGGCGAGCCGGCCTGGCGGCTCGTAAACCGTTTACGGGTGGAGACGCTCGCCGACCTGATTTACGAATTCGGCGAGGAGCGGTACAGCCGCAGAATCGCCCGCCGGATCGCGGATGTCCGACAGAAGCAGCCGATTCAATCCGCCCGTGAGTTTGCGAGGCTCGTCTCCTCGGCGGTTCCGAAATCCCCCGGAGTCTCCCGAAGTCACCCGGCCACCAGGACGTTCCAGGCTCTGCGGATTGCCGTGAACGAGGAGCTCAAGAGCCTCCGGATCGCCCTGGAGAGGATTCCCGCGAGGCTCGTCCCCGGTGGCCGGCTCGCGGTGATCTCTTTCCATTCGCTGGAGGATCGACTCGTGAAACAGGCTTTTCGCTCCCAGCAGACGTGGGAATGTCTGACTCGATCCCCGCTGGAGTCGACGATCGAGGAAAGAGCCCTCAATCCCCGTAGTCGCTCCGCTCGGATGCGGGTCGCCCGGAGAACCTGAGCGGCGGCCTTTCTGGCATTGTCATGGAACGGGATGGTTTTTGAAATGCAGCCGATGGGACGCGAGACGAAAATCCTCTTGGGACTTCTGGGCAGCCTGTGCGGCGTACTCGTCATCTCTTTGATTGGCAAATTGACGATCGTCAGACCGCCCGATGGAGCCGGGGTCGATGTGCTTCCCCCCGAGCCTTCAGCCGTGGGGCACATCACCGTCGATCCTCCCGATTATCGACGGGACGGTGAGATTCGAGCCATCGGCCAGGATGACCAACGAATAGCTTTCCTCCACTCGAAAACGTTTCCCGAAGGCATCAGGCTGACCGGAGCCGAGCAGCCGACCGAGACCGTCGTCGAACCATCGGGCGACGAATCGCCGGGTTCCTCGCGGCTTGTGGACGATATGACGAGCACTGCAGAAGCTCCCGTTTCTGTCATCGAGCGGCAGACCACTTCCGTCGATTCGGTCGTCCCCCTCACCGAACCGACCGATGACGGCGGGGAATCGATCACCACCGTTGGCCCGCCGGTCGAACGAGTGGATCCAATCCGGTCACGGCCATCGATTCGCGTGGGGTCCGCCGTCGTCGTGGCTGACGGTGACACCTGGTGGAACATCGCGGAACGGGCGTATGGCGATGGCCGTTGGTATCGGCCGCTCTATGCATGGAACAAGAAGCTCGACCCGCGACTCGCGCTGAAGTCCGGCACGCGCATCGTCGTGCCCACGGTCAACGAGCTCGAGGCGGCCTGGTTCCCGATCATCCCGCGAGAGACGGATGGTGGGCTTCCGGGAAGTGCCTCGGGTGTCCGGCGCCCGCCACCAGTCGGCGAAGTGGTCGTGCGCGAGGGAGACACGCTCTTGTCGCTCGCTCGGGAACATCTTGGGGCTTCGGCCCGCTGGAGGGACCTGTACGCCTGGAACCGCGATCGCTTGCCGCCGACTCCGGGCCCGCTTGCCGCCGGAACATTTCTGCGGCTCGAGCCTCGACGATGAATCCAGGCGGCTTTGTCCGGCCGCCGTGGTTGGGCTATAATTCTTTCTGATTTCGGAACTTTCGGGAGAGCATAACGATGTCGGTGATCCTGACGGAAAAGGCCGCCGGTGAGGTGAGGAAGATCATTTCCGATCAACAGCTCGGCACGGAAACGGTGCTGAGGGTCGGTGTCGCCGGGGGTGGCTGCAGCGGCTTCTCGTATTCACTCGGCTTCGACAAGTCCTTCGATCCTGAGAAGGACACGAAGACCGATCAACACGGAGTGGCGGTGGTCGTCGACAAGAAGAGTGATCTTTTTCTTGACGGCACCACGCTCGACTTCCACGAGGGAATCGACAAACGGGGTTTCACGTTCAACAACCCCAACGCCAAGAAGACCTGCGGCTGCGGAAGTTCGTTCCAGGCCTGACGCTTTCCGTTCATTCGCGGCGGCCTAGGGATGTCAATCGCATCGCGTGTCTCGACGCCTCCGGCGTGACCCGGGGGTGGCGATGTCCGGATCCATTCCGCTCGTGCATGGTTCTGCCATTTCAGCCAACGTTCATATCGTCGGGATCGGAGATGACGGGCTCGAGGGCATGACGGCTCACGCCCGCAGGCTCGTGGAGGCGGCCGAGGTTCTGCTCGGTCCAGCTTCGTCCGCATGCCTGCTGCCGACTGGCTTGTCGAACCGGCTGCAGGTGGCGAGTGGACTTGATGATCTTGTCGATCGGATCGAGAAGGCTGGTTCCCGTTCGACGGTGGTACTGGCTTCGGGTGATCCGCTCTTCTATGGAACCGCCCGCTATGTCTGCGGAAAACTCGGCAAGGAGCGGTTCGAGGTCGTGCCACACGTCAGCAGCATGCAGCTGGCGTTCGCCAGGGTGAAGGAGTCCTGGGAGGAGGCGTTCCTCGCCAATCTCTCAGGGCTGTCGATCGAACGGGTCGTCGACCGCCTGCGGTCCTGTGACACGGCTGGCCTCTTCACCAGCGAGCAGTGGCCTCCGTCGGCGGTCGCTCGCGCCCTGATAGAGGAAGGAGTCGATTCGTTCCAGGCATACGTTTGTGAGAACCTCGGTTCGCCCGACGAGCGGGTGACGCAGGGCAGTCTCTCGAAGATCGCAGCCGAATCGTTCGGTCCTTTGAACGTGATGATCCTCGTGCGCAACGCCCGCGTGCACGACAGCCCCGATTCCGCGGGGCCGAGTCTTTTCGGGAACCCCGATGAGTGTTTCTTGCAGTCGCGGCCCAAGCGAGGGCTTCTGACTCCCGCCGAGGTCAGGGCCCTCGCGCTCGCCCAGATGGGACTCGAGTCCAACAGCACCGTCTGGGATGTGGGGGCGGGGAGCGGATCGGTCGGGGTCGAGGCCGCGAGGCTTGCCAGGGAAGGGGCCGTCTACGCGATCGAGATGGATCCCGATGACCATTCACTGATTCGCGAGAATGCGTCACGCTTTGGCGTCTCGAATCTTCACGCCGTCCTCGGGAGGGCTCCGGAGGCATGGGCCGACCTGCCGTCGCCACATGCGATCTATGTTGGCGGGAGCGGCCGGGACGTGGCGATGCTCGTCGAGCGGGCCTGGGAGCGGCTGCTCGTCGGAGGCCGTCTCGTGACCGCCTGCAACAGCATCGAAAATCTTGCTCGCGTGCACGCACTCCTTCGTTCACGGTCGGAGGATGCGGCCTACTGGATGGTCAACATCGCCCGCGGCATCGAGCAGATGGACCGTATCCGTTTCGAGGCGATCAATCCGACCTTCTTGATCGCCGCCACGAAGTCCAGCAACCAGAAGACCCGGCAGTCGTGAGCGTGTCGGCGGAACCCCTGGACGTCATCGCCGTCGGAGCCCATCCCGACGACGTGGCAATTGGCTGTGGCGGAACGATCGCGATGCTCGCCGCCCGCGGGTTGCGGGTGGGCATCGTCGACCTCACCGACGGGGAGCCCACCCCGGGTTCAAGCGGCCCCGAAGAGCGTTCGGCCGAGGCGGCGGCCGCCGCGCGGGTCCTGGGCGTGGTTCATCGCGAAACACTGGCCTTTCCGAATCGTCGTCTCTTCGACTGTTTCGAGGCGAGGGTCGCACTTGGAAAGATCTTCCGGCGACACCGTCCCCGGCTCGTCCTGGGGCTCGCCGAGAAGACGCCGCTGGCCTCGCCGGATCATGCGCAGGCGGTGGCCATCACCGAGGCGGGTGTCTTCTATTCTCGTCTCACGAAGTGGCCGGAGACGTTCGAGGGGCTGCCGGAGCACACGGTACCGAGCCTGATGGGATACCACCTGCTTGCGGGCGTACCGACGGCTCCGCCAGGCCAGTGGCCGCTGGTGGTGGACATCGGGGGCTTCCTCGAAACCAAGGTCGAGGCCATCGCCTGTTATCGGTCGCAGTTTCCCCCGCACAAGGCGCACGTTCTCTCCAGGGTCCGGGCGATCGCCGAGACGGTCGGTGTCATGGCAGGATGCTCCGTCGGCGAGTTGCTGGTGTCGCCGCGGCTACCCCGCGCGAGCGACGTCGGCTGGCTGGTGCCACGGTGAACGAAGGTCACGGTCCGTGTCTGTCGCCGGCGGAAGTGGAGTCGTTCGACGCGGTGGTGATCGGAGCCGGCATCGCTGGGCTCCGTGCTGCGGATGAACTCTTGCGATCGGGGCATCGCACCCTCGTGGTCGACAAGGGGAGAGGCGTCGGCGGTCGTATGGCGACGCGGCGAGTGGGGGGCGCCACGTTCGATCATGGAGCCCAGTACGTTCATGCGCGTGGACCGGCATTCGCCGAGCTCATCGCCACCGCTCGCGACGCGGGCGAGGTGGTCGAATGGTGTCATGGCGTGCCCGAGCTGTCGGCGGGTGCCGTCGATCGCCCGGCGACCGTTTCAAGCCGCACGACGGCGTGGCGTGGCGCCGCAGGAATGACCGCTCCCGCCAAGTGGCTCGCCAACGAGC
>JBJTBB010000246.1:0-12080 GCA_046091125.1 Planctomycetaceae bacterium | reverse complement strand
AGGGCCGCGGCGTCGCGGATGATGTCGGCATCGAGCGTCGTGTAGTCCCACCAGTCGGGGGCAATGCGGCTGAGCGGTCGGGGCATGGGATGCAATCCTTTCTGTCAAACGGAGGTGAGCGTCGGACCGAGGCTGGCGGCCAGCGGGTCGTCGTCGGCCGCCGACAGGCCAAGGTGCAGATGCCGGCGCCAGCCCTCGGCGAACTCGAATCGGCCGGACATCCGCCCGACCGCACGGGCCATGTCGTCGCCGGCATCGAGGTAACTGTCGATGCCCTGCGTGGCGTCGAGCCAGGCCTTCTGGCTCGCATGGGCGGCAAGCGCCTTGCGCTTCACCGCCTGCACGGCGGTCGTGTCGACGAACAGATCGGGCTCGACCGGCCGCCGCAGCCCGTCGCGGAGGCCATGGGGCATCGCGTGATACACCGTCACGTCGCCCTGAACCGGCTCGAGAGGCGGATCGGTCGCGAAGTTCGGCATGCCTCGGACGAAGGCCGCGGTGACGGCCAGCCGCGCGGTCGTCATGTGGTCTTCCATGTAGTCGGCGGGGGAGTGCGTGAGCACGATCCGCGGTGCGACCTTTCGCACCACGGCCGTCACCTTTCGCAGCAGGCGTTCCCCGTATAAGATCAACAGGTCATTCGCGAGGCTCTCATGGAACGTCGCACCGAGTATCGACGCGGCCGCCCGGCCCTCCTTCGCCCGGATGCGGCGAGTCTCGTCTCGATTCGTCGTCATGCTGCCGCAGTCGCCCCCGGACAGGTTGACGAGGTGCGTCCGCCAGCCGGCCTGCTTGAGGAGCAGCAACGTGCCGGCCGCGTAAAACTCAACGTCGTCCGGATGGGCGACGATCGCGAGGGCAGCGGGGGCTGGCATGACGGCGCTCCGGGGGAACGGTTCGGGTATTCTTTTTGGGCCGTCGGCGTTCCTTTCGCAAGGGGCGTCTATGATGACGCCCGGGACCGGCGGTCCTCCACAAACTTATGGACCCTTCCATGAACGCTCCCGCAACGCGCCGTGGGTTTCTCGCCACGGCGGGCAGCCTCGCAGCCACCCTCCCGGCGATCGTCTCCGGCCGTGCTCTCGGCCTTGAAAAGCCCGCCGCCGCCAGCGAGCGACTGACCCTCGGCGTGATCGGCATCGGCCCCCGATGCACCTACGTGTTGACGGAGATGCTGAAGTTCCCGGACGTGCAGTGCGTGGCGATCGCCGACGTTCAGGCGTCCCGGCGCGAGAAAGGCAAGCAGCTCGTGGACGGGCATTACGGCACATCCGACTGCAGGATCTACGACGACATGCGGGAGCTGCTCGCGCGGAAGGATATCGACTGTGTGCTCATCGCCACCGGCGACCGCTGGCACGGCCTGGCGTCGATGATGGCCGCAGAGGCCGGAACGGACATCTATTGTGAGAAGCCATGTGGCATCACGATCGACGTCTGCCGACGAATCGCGGAGACCGTCCGCCGCACCGGCCGGATCTTCCAGGCGGGGACGCAACGGCGGAGCGTTCCCAATTTCATCAAGGCCGTCGAACTCGTCCACGCCGGACGACTCGGCAGGCTCACATCCCTCGCAGCATCGGTCTACGAGCCCGTCCTGAAGAACGATTGGCTGCCCGCCCAACCGACGCCGCAGCGCGAGGAATGCGACTGGAACGTCTGGCTCGGCATCGCCCCCTGGCGACCGTTCAACAAGGAGTATGTCGACGGAAAGTGGCGGGGATATTTCGACTTCGAGTCGGGGGCACGGCTGCTCGACTGGGGTGCCCACACAGTGGACCTCTGTCAATGGGCCCACGGCAGCGACGACACCACGCCGGTGGAATTCGAGCCCCGCGAGGCTGAGATCGTCTGTCGCTACACCGACGGTGTCACGCTGACCCTCGACTTCCTCAAGGATCCTTTCGGCAACCGCGGCCCCGACTGGAACACGCAACTGGGAACCTGCCCGGTGCGAGTCGTCGGCGAGGAGGGTTGGATCTCGACGGGAGACGCCGGAGGGATCGACATCTCGATCAAGAGTCTCGAGTCGGAATTGCCCGAGACGGTGAAGCGCATGAGAGGAACGGACGCCGCGACACACGCCCGCAACTTCTTTGACTGCGTCAAGACGCGCACCCAGCCCGTTTGCAACGCCGACATCATGCGAAAGTCTCATGTCGCCAGTCACGCGGCGGCACTCTCCTGGATCCTCGGACGCAGGCTTCGCTTCGATCCGGCGAGCGAGACGTTCTTGAGGGATGCCTCCCCCGACGCGCCACAGGACGACGAGGCCAACGGTCTGAGGAGTCGTCCGGAACGCGATCCGTGGGGCTGATCGGGTCGCCAGACCGTGACGAGGCTTGAGATGCCGCCGATGGATCGATCGCACGAGCCTTTCGCGCCGCCCATCGCCGAACCGGAACTGGTCCGGGGAACCGCAGTCCCGCGGTCGCAGGGTGATACCGAGCCGACCAACGAGACCGATGTGGAGCCGGCTGGCGGGCTCTTTTCCCACCAAGGCACCGATCTTGGCCTCGCAGATTCCAAACGGCCCAGGGATCACACGGACGCCGAGTTCACCCCCGGACCACTCGTCGGTGACATCCTGAGCGTGGGGCTCATGGCCGAGGGGGGCATTGGTCGCGTGTACGAGGGTGTTCAGTCCCAGCCAAGGCGTCGCGTGGCCGTGAAGGTGATGCGTTCCACACGGCTTTAGCCCCAGACGATCGATCGATTCAGGCGAGAGATCGAGGTCCTCGCACGGCTCGTCCATCCGGGGATCGCGCAGATTCATCTCGCCGGATCGTGCCGCATCGACGGAATCGAAATCCCGTATTACGTCATGGAGTTCATCGAGGGCAGCCGCACCATCGTCGATCATTGCGACGGACAGAGGCTCGGGGCGATCGACCGCTGTCGATTGATGGCAGCGGTCTGCGATGCCGTCGCCCATGGACATTCCAGGGGTGTCGTTCATCGTGACATCAAGGCCGCCAACGTGCTCGTCGATTTTGAAGGCCATCCCAAGGTCGATGAGCCCGCCTTCAGCCTGGTCCTCGTGGGCCCTCATCCGCCTCTGATTCCGTCGGCAGACGCACCTTCCCGGGATCAATCCGTCGAACGCGACGCCGAGGCCGTTCCCGATCGAAGCGACTCGTCGCAGTGAGTCATGCAGGAGCCATGCGGGCCGTCACTCCGGCGGCTCCTGGTCGAGAGACTGCCGGATGGCTTCTCGAGCTGACCTCCATCGCGACTTGACCGTCCGAATCGAACATCCGAGCAGATTGGCGGCGGTCTGTTGGTTCACCCCCGCATACCAGACAAGTTCGAAAACCTCACGCAGCGACGGATCGAGTGCGGCGATCGCCTCGTGAAATCGTGTCCATCGATCGACGCTCGGCTCCGGTGCCACCGCATGGTCCACCCGCTGACCGATCGAGTCCGCGGGATCGCTTGCCGACAACATGTTCGTCTCGTGATTGGCCGCATGCGACTGCGGCCCACCGTACCTGCGGGCGAGGTCCAGCAACTCCTGTTTCAGTTGGGTGATGGCCAGCCCGAGAAACATCTTCGGCGAGTCTGGTCGCACGTCCACCAGAGACCGATAGAGTCTCAGCGAGGCGTTCTGGAGGACGTCAACCGTATCGTCCCAGCAGCTCACCAGCGGAAAGCGGCCGAGCATGCGTCGGGCCACCACCAGTCGCCTCTCGGTCGAGATCTCGACCAGCCTGTCCCTCGCGGAATCGTCCCCCGCGGCGAGGTCGTCCAACGCCTTTGCGAGGGACTCGGCGAGCTGCTCCTGCGACTGCTCCATGGCCCGACGGTACCAGGGGCGGTGGCCGGCATGCGACGCCGAAGCGACCCGTCGGCCTTGTTTTTCAGCTGTTTTGATTCAAATTGCCCCTCGGAGTGTCCGTTCTCGCTCTCTCCTGTAGGCATTTTCCCGGGAATGGGTAACGGATCGTGCGAGCCGACGCTCCAACGACTTCCACGGTGGATCCGGACGGGCCTCCTGAGGTGGGGCGCCGATTGCCCCCTCACAGACTGCTCGGAGTGCCGCCGATCATCGACGATCCCGTCGAGGTGATCCTCGCCGCCCACCTCAAATTACGGCGGTTACGAACGAACTTGCTCGACGACACCCGGGCGGAGTCCCTCCAGCAGGCCCGGCGCATCATGCAGGCTCGAGAAGCCCTGCTCACCCAAATCACACGGGCACGATTCGGCGCGGATGCAGGTCCACGAGGCGCCTGACGTCATCGTCGGACAATCCCAAGCCTTCGACGAGGATCCGGCAGACGCGGCTGATGGTTGCGGTGGAACCGGCAAGATTCTCCGAGCCGGGGCGGCGGGCCGTGCCTTGCTCATCGACCTGCACCGGCCCACCGGCGAGTGCGTAGCGACCAGGACCACACCGGGTGGCGGCGATCGCGTCGGTGACCATGACCGTGCGATCCAATCCCACCGCCTCGAGATAATTGCCGAGGGCGAAGATGGGGACGTGCATGCCGTCCGGAATGAAGGAGACCCATGGCCTCGGGCCTCCGCTCTTTGCCTGGTGCCGCCCGAGCGCGAGCACTCGTTGGATGATCGAGTCGTGTCGGGGAAGGGTCATTGGACAGCCGTTCCCCAGGTGCGTCACCATCGAGAGTCCCGCGTCGACCGCCTCCCGCAATACCTCGAGCGGGGCGTCGGTGTGACCGGCTGACACGACGATTCCTTCGGCCACAAGCCAACGCGTGGTCGCCAGGCCGGCGTCGTGCTCGGGTGCGAGCGTGACGAGGCGCACGAGCCCCCTCCCGGCCTCCAGCAGCCTTGCTGCCGCTCCTGGCATCGCCGGTCGGATCGAATCCGGATCGTGTGCCCCCACGAATCCCGCGAGCGGACTGAGAAATGGTCCCTCGACGTGGAAACCCACGATCACGCGTCGTACGAACGGATCCTCCTCACGAAACCTGGCGAGCCGCGAGAGCGCCGCCTCCATGCGTTCGAGCGGCCCGGTGATGATGGTCGCGAGAATGGCGTCCATGCCGTCCGCGACGAGCGCCTGGCAGGCCGAACGCACCTGCTCCAGAGACGAGTCCGCCGCGGAAAAATCGCATCCCGCATAGCCGTTGACCTGCAGGTCGAACGGCCGACAGTCCTTCGGGATCACGGTCGTCATGGGGCCCTCGAGGGAGGAGCGGAATCGTGATCGACGTGCAGCGTGCAGGCCGGATGGGTCCTCAGAATGGATGCGGGGCAGGAAGTCGACACGGGGCCGGACAGCACCCGTTCAACCGCGATCCGCTTCGTGGACCCCGGCACGGCGCAGACCATTCTTCGGGCCGAGAGGAGTGTGGGGATCGTGAGCGTGATCGCGTGCGTCGGCACGGCTTCGCACGACGGAAAGCAGCCGTCGTTGACCTGCTGCCGTCGGCAGGCCTCGTCGAGGGCTACGACCTTGACCGCCTCGGGATCGTGAAAATCGGCGACGGGCGGATCATTAAAGGCGATATGGCCGTTCTCTCCAATCCCCAGACAGACCAGATCGATCACCGCCGTCCCGAGCACATCTGCATAGCGGCGGCACTCGTCCGCCGCCGCCGCCAATACCGACGATGACCCACCGGTCCCGATCAGGTGCACCGCGCCTGGCATGACGCGGCGAAAGATCCGCTCCTCGAGATAGCGGGCAAATCGCTGAGGGGCGCCCTCCTCGAGCCCCACGTATTCATCCATATGGAAGGCCTCGACACGGCTCCATTCGATCCCCTCGGCGGAGGCGAGCGCTGCGAGCGTCTCGTTCTGCGAGGGAGCCGCTGCGAACACCACCCTGACCCGTCGCTGGGCGGCGAGAGCCTGCCGGAGGATGTCGGCGATCTCCCGCCCCGCCGCCCGTCCGAGAGCCGCGCGATCGGGATGGCGGATGACGTCCAGCTGGTCGACGCGCATATTCACATGCCTTCGAAATGAATGCTCAACCTTTAGCCTATCAAGCCCGGACTCGGATGGGGTGGGGCTCGCGTGCCCGATCGCTCACTCTCAGGAGAGGGTCATCGACCGATCAGGGGTGGCGATGGCCCAGAACCCGTCAGGGCAGCCCCCTCGCAGCGGCGAGGACCGAACGGCATGCCGGTCGCTACGAAGGCAGTACGAGATCGGCTCGCTCGCGACAGCCATCGGCGAGGATCGCCATCGCGTTGACGCGGTCGTTGGTGATCGCCCGCGACCGCGCCATATCCAGGGTATCGGCGAGGCCCGTGGCGAGGTGTCGATGCGCGACCCGGTCCATGGCCTTGTCAGTGTCACAATCGAGAAACACGCTGATGTCCAATAGCGACGAGATCCTCCATGCCCGCAACAGCACGTAGAGACCTTCAATGAGCACGAGCGGGGTCGACCGCGTGACATCGATCGCCGCCGTCCGTGGATCCCCCTCCGCATGATCGAACGCCGGAAACGATCCCTCCCGGGCGACTCGCAGCGACTCGATATCGCGACGGAAGGCCTCGACGTCGAAAGTGTGCGGGGCGCCTCGACGACGCAGCCCCTCGACGTCGAGGAATCGGCGAGGGATGTGGTAGCCGTCCATCGGCACGACGGCGACAGATGGCGCGATCATGCGAACCGCCTCGCAAAGCGTTGATTTCCCGCTGCCCGGAATGCCCGCGATGCCGATCAGATAGACGCTCGGCCGCTCCCGCGCCATAGCGAGCAGCCGTCTGGCGGAATCTTCGGGAGATGGGGCGTGCGGGGTCATGGCCTCGGTCGGCGCAGCCGGTCGACGAGCACGGCGGCCAGGATGACGAGCCCCAGCACCACCTTCTGGGTGTAGCTTTCGATGTTCGTCAGGTTCATCCCGTTTTGGATGACGGCGATGATGAATGCGCCGATGAGCGTGCCGAGGATCTTGCCCTCGCCGCCTGCAAGGGCCGTTCCACCCACGACGACGGCTGCGATGACATACAGTTCGTACATCGCGCCGTAGGTCGGCGAGCCACTTTTGAGCTGCGATGCCATGATCACGCCCCCGAGCCCTGCCAGCAGTCCACTGGCCGCATAGGCGAACAGAAGCACACGCTGCACGGGCACACCGGACAGCCGGGCGGCCTCGCGATTGCCCCCCACCGCATACAGATAGCGACCGAGCGTCGTCCGTGACATGAGAACGTGCGCCAGGCCGTAAAGCACGAGCATCAGCACGACGGCGTTGGGCAACCCGAACAAATCGGCCCCCCTGCCCAGCCACACGAAGGACTCCGGGATCTGATAGATCGACTGCCCCTCGGACAGGATCGACGCGATGCCGCTGGCGACGAGCATCATGGCCAGGGTCACGATGAAGGGTGGGATGCCGCATCCCGTGATCAGCCCACCGGTCAACGTACCGATCAGACCGCACAGACCGATCGCCACCAGGCAGGCAACGACCATGCCGCCCGCCGAGGCTTCCACGCCCCCGGCATGGTCGCGGATCATTCTCGACGCCAGCACAGCGGAGAGCGCGGCCAGGCTACCGACCGACAGGTCTATACCGCCAGCGATGATCACCATAGTCATGCCGATCGCGATGATGGCGATCACCGCGATCTGATTGGCGATGTTGAGGAGGTTGTCAGCTTTCAGGAAGCTGGGCCATCGATGCCCCGACGGGACGTACAGTCGTGGCGTCCCGAGCGGGGGGAAATCGCTCGGCACGTCGGTGAACACGAGCCAGGAGGACGTGGCCTTCGTTGCCGCGATCGCATCCAGTTGTGTGCCCGCCATGGCGAGCCGTTCGAGCGCAGCCCGAGCCACCCTTGGCTCTCCCTTCGCCACACCCACGACGTTGAGCCCCATCGAGCCGAGTTCTCGCACCAGCGCATCGGCCAAGGCGGTTTCGTCGGGAGTGTCGCGGACGGCGACGAGCACCCGCGATCCCTCCGGAAGGTCCGACCGGATGGCTTCGGCCAGGCGACGAGCGGCACCGGCATCGCCCGCCGCCTGCTCCTGAAGCGTGAGCCCACTGAACACGAGGCCCAGCAGCACGAGCACGACCAGCATGCCGTAATCGGAGAGGAGGCGGCGAATCGGGGCTGACATGTGTTGCTCTCTGGTGCTCGTGACAGCTCAGGCCACCGCCAGTCCCATGACGTCTTCCTGCGTGACGCCAGGCCCGTTGACGATCTCGCCGGTGACGCGGCCGTCGTGCAGCACGAGAATGCGATCGGCCATGCCGAGCACCTCGGGCAACTCCGAACTGACCATCACGATCGCCTTGCCTCGTGCGGCGAGTTCGTTCATCAGGAGGTAGATCTCGTGACGGCCCCCGACGTCGATGCCTCGCGTGGGCTCATCGAACATGAGCACCTCACAGTCCCGCTCCAGCCACTTGGCCAGAACCACCTTTTGCTGATTGCCCCCGGACAGGTTGAAGGTCGGCTCCTCCTGGCGAGGCACCCGGATACGCAGCGGGTCGATATGGCGGGCGAACGCCGCCCGCTCGCGGGCCGAATCGACGAATCCGCTCCGCGAGAACCGCGAAAGGTTCGACAGGGCGAAGTTCTCCCGGACTGGTAGCCCCAGCACAAGCCCCTCGAGCTTGCGGTCCTCGGTGAGCAGTCCGATGCCGGCCGCGATGGCATCGCGGGGCGAGCGGATGTCGAGCCGCCGGCCATCGAGAAGGATCTCGCCCTCCTCCCGACGATCGGCGCCGAAAATGAGCCGCAGCGTTTCGGTGCGACCTGCTCCCACGAGGCCGGCCAGAGCCAGGATCTCACCGGCTCTCGCCTCGAACGAAACGCCGCGGACCGAGCGTCCCCGGCGAAGCCCCCGCACCGTCAGTCGCGGTGGACCGAGCACCACACGCCGCCGCGGGTATTCGTCGGCCAGCGTCCGGCCCACCATCAATCCGATGAGACGACTGCGGTCGATGCGGTCGATCGGCTCCCCTCCAACGTTGCCGCCGTCACGGAGCACGACCACCCGGTCCGCGATCGCGAAGATCTCATCGAGCCGGTGACTGACGTAGATCACGGCGATTCCGCGCTCCTTCAACTCGCGGATGATGCCAAAAAGACCCGACACCTCGGCGGGCGTGAGCGCCGCCGTCGGCTCGTCCATCACGATGATCCGTGGATCGCTCACGAGCGCCTTGGCGATCTCGACCAGCTGCTGCTGGGCCGTCGAGAGCCGGGAGCAGGGTGCATCCAGATCGAGCGTCACACCCAACCGGTCGAAGATCTCCCCGGCCCGTCGTCGCTCGTCGCCGCGGGACACGAACCCCGCCCGAGACCGCTCCTGGCCGAGAAAGATGTTTTCCGGGGGGCTGAGGGCGGGGATCAGCGTGAACTCCTGGTGGATCACCGCGATGCCAGCCGAGCGGGATTGCTGCGGGGAGGCGATCTCCTCGGCACGGCCGTCGATCTCGATGGCACCGGCGTCGGCGGTATGGGCACCACCGAGCACCTTGATGAGCGTGCTTTTTCCCGCGCCGTTCTCACCCAAGAGTGCAAGCACCTCGCCAGCATGCAGATGAAGATCGACCCCTCGCAATGCCCGCACACCGGGAAACGACTTTTCGATTCCCTTGATGGCCAATAGCGGTGGGGAAGCGGTCATCGGGTCGAGCCCGTGGGAGCGGCCAGCTCGGGGTCGTCCAACGCGTCTGCCTGACGGTAGAGACGCGTGGGAATCAGCATCTGCGGCGGCAGCGACTCTCCCTTGGAATATCGCACGATCGCATCGACGATCTGCCTGCCCATCTGGTCTGGGAACTGGATCGGATCGGCGTAGATCTTGCCGTCACGGATCGCCTCTTTCCCCTCGGGCTGGCCGTCGAAGCCGATGATGAGGACCTGCTCCGTCTTGCCCGCCTTCTCGATGGCCGCCCGCGCACCGAGCGCCGACGGGTCGTTGATGGCGAAAACCCCCCGCAGGTCGGGCGCCGCCTGAAGGGCATCCTCCATGGCCTTGAAGCCCGCGTCCTTCGCACCACCGCTTTCGAGCTCGCTGACGAGCTCGATCGTCGCTGTCGCGTCCTTGTTATAGCCGTCGATCACCTCCCGAAAGCCCGTGACGCGGAGTCGACATGACTCGGCCTGCTTGAAGTGCAGGATCGCCACCTCGCCGCCCTCGGTGCCGAGCGCGTCGATCATCGCCTTGCCGGCCTCCCGTCCGCCTCCCTCGTTGTCGGTGGCCACCTGCGTGACGATGTCCACACCGGGCTCGTTGCAGGGGATGTCGACGGTGAACACGGGAATACCCGCCTCGTTGGCCTCACGAATCACCGGGACGATCGACTTGGAATCGCACGGGGAGAGCACGATCGCCGACACCTTCTTCACGATGAAGTCCTTGATCTGATTGCCCTGACGGGCAACATCCTTGTCGGCGCTGACGACGAGGGTGTCGTAGCCGCGGGCCGCCCCTTCGGCGGTGATCGAGTCACCGATCACCTTGAAGAACGGGTTCTCGAGCGCCAGGAGCGACACGCCGATCGTGCCCTTGCTGGTTGCAGCCGCCCCGGCGTCCGATCGTGGGGCACCGGCGGGCGTTCCGCACCCGATTGCGACGCAGAGCAATCCGGCGATGACGGCGACCACCGTGGGGACGAAGCGGCGCATGGCGAACTCCTCAGGATCGAAGCGGATATGGTTGGAAACGGACCATCCTACCGATGCGGATGGTGGCGACAATCCGCTCGTCAACGCGTGCCGGCTTCCATCACGAAGGAGTGCCGAACCGGCACGGTGACCGACACGCCCCCCGAGTCCACAAGACGCATGCGACCGGGTGCCGAAAAATCGATGCGCTGCACGCGGCCGAATGTCTCCGGCACCCGCACGGCACCTTGTGCGTAACGGATCTCGGTCGGTCGTGCGGCATCGAGGGCAATCGCCGTTCGTACGCCCTGGCGGGAGAGAGCGTTCGGCTCGAGCGAAGGCACGAGTCCCTCGGCGAAAAAAGCGCACGCGTCCTCGAGCCCCAGACAGCTGTTGCGTCCAAGCCATGGAATCCCATGGCGGCCGTGGTTCTCGATCCAGAAGACGGTCGTGGGGAGCATGCGTGCATCGCGGATCGCGAACCACGCCCAGTGGTCCTTCGTATTGACGGCAACGGTCCAGGCCGGTCCGCCGCCGAGCTCCGCCTCGTCAGCCACCACCGCGAGGAGATCGGCATATCCGCGGAGAATGGGTATCCGCGAGCAGTCGACCTCGACTGGAGCCTTGAACAGGCTCGGGACGCGAGAGAGATCCGTGAACGGCTGGCCGCTCGCGAGCGATTGGTATTCCCCGCTGGCAGGATCGCTGAATACTCCCGGACATGTCATGCCCATTCGGAATGGGCTGGTCGACACGATGACCACTCGCTCCTCCTCCGGCAGCGCGAGCGTCGCATGATGCGCAATGGGCGTTCGTCCGTCGAAGCCCTCGATCACGTGACGTGAATAGACGACCGGCTCTCCCGGAACGACGAACAGTTCCTTCGTGACCCGCCCCGGACGGACCGTCGTATCCAGAACGAGTGACAGTCGCTCCGTGCCATCGTCATCGCGCGACCGTGAACCGAAACGCCACTCCCCCGTGGCGGGCTCACCGTGCGGATCGTGTTGCTCGTCGCCGGCGGCCGCCGCATTGCCGCCGAACGGCATGCAAAAAAAGTCTCCGCGCAGCGGGACGAGGACCGCCGCGGGGAGATCGTCGCGATTCTCGTCCTGCCACGGTGAGACGTGGTAGGGCTGAATGGGCGAGCCATCCCTGCGGCCAAAGGTCACCGGTGCCATGTGCCCGCCGCGCCTGGTTACCGCCACTTCGACGTCGTCAGTCGACAGAATCCAGGAGGGTTGGCCGTGGATGGTCCGCTCATCGACCGCCAGGTTTTCGGCGGCGGACAGCTCGGTGAACACCACCAACGGAATCAGCACCGCCAACGGAAGCAGTTTGGAAGCAGTGGATGGCGACGCGTCGCGAGGGTTGTTCATGCAAAAGCCTCCCTGAGTGCCTGTCGCATCACGGTCGCATCGGCATCGATACCCGCCCAAGACAAGGCTGTTGGCGTCGGCGGAATCGGCCGGATGCACGGTGCTCGACGGGCTGGGGATGCTGGTTGGTCAGGGCATCCTCGGGATCAGGTTT
>JBJTBB010000245.1:0-3327 GCA_046091125.1 Planctomycetaceae bacterium | reverse complement strand
TGGAGGACAGGGTGGCCTTGGGTTCTCGACGGCGACCCTCCGCAGCACGCATCGCGTGCATCCGCGGGTGCTCGACGAGGACCGCGCGCGGATTGAGTCGGCGATGGCTCATCTCGCCGTGTCCAAGTCCGTCATTCTCGCGACGTACATCGAAGACGAGGAGTCGGGATCCTCCGCCCGCAAGGAAGGAACGACTCGCACAGGCGGCGCGACAGACTCACCGCAGAAGGAATAGTTCGCGTCCGTCGATACTCTCGGTGCGTGACCTTCACGTCTTCCGGTCCTCACTGGCGGCATCCCGGACCGCCTTCGCGCACGGAGTGTCTCATGCTCGTCCTTTCCCGTAAGCAGAACGAACGGATCGTCATCGGAGAGTCGGTCGTGGTCACCGTCGTACGCATTTCGGGTGACAAGGTGCGCGTGGGTATCGAAGCGCCCGCGGAAATGCGGGTCGTCCGGGACGAGATCGTCGACCGCCTGTATGAGTCGACCGCGACGAAACTTTTCTCACGGGCAAGTTGATGTTTCGGGGAGTCCCTCGCGTGTCGAGGGGGCAGCATGATGAACCGTGAGCGATCGCCGGAAGGGGACCTCGCCGGGGGTGTTCGCCTGAGGTTTCTCGGTGCCGCAGGGATGGTCTCTGGCTCGCGACACCTGCTCGAGGTGGGTGATCGTCGGGTGCTCTTCGATTGTGGGCTCTTTCAGGGCGAGAAGCGTCTCAGAGAACTCAACTGGAAATCCTTCCCGGTGCCGGCGTCGACCATCGATGCAGTGGTGTTGACCCACGCACACCTCGATCACTCGGGTTGGCTGCCGCGACTGGTTCGCGAAGGGTTTTCAGGGAGGATCCACGCGACGCCGCCGACGGCAGACCTACTGGGGCTGCTGCTGTACGACTCCGCCAAATGCCAGCAGGAGGATGCGGTCTACGCCAACCGCAAGGGGTACTCCCGACACCGCCCGGCGATGGCGCTCTATGAGGAACGTGACGTCGATCGGACGCTGCGGCTCGTCGCAACACAGCCGCGAGAGAACTGGTTCGAGCCTGTGAGGGGCATCCGGTGTCGTTTCCACGACGCCGGACACATGCTTGGCAGCTCGTTCGTGGAAGTGGAGGCGGAGTCGGGTGATGCACCCCCCGTCCGGATTCTCTTCTCCGGAGACGTTGGGAGGTATGGAGCGCCCCTGTACCGGGATCCCGCCCCGCCGGTTCCCTGTGATCATCTCGTGCTTGAGTGCACCTACGGCGACCGCGACCATCCGCGCGTTCAGCCCCTGGACGAACTCGAAGCCGCCACAAACGAGGCGATTCGACGGGGAGGGGTGATGCTCGTGGCCTCATTCGCGGTGGGGCGATCGCAGCAACTGGTTTACCTGCTTCGAACGCTCATGGCCACCGGACGGGTGCCCAATGTGCCGATTTGGATCGATTCGCCCATGGCGGTCGATGCCACACGTGTGTTTCGTGAGCACGTCGCCGAGCATGATTTCAGCGAGGCACGCATGGAGGGCGTCGCCGAAGCCCTCGAATCCCCATCGGTCAGGATGGCGCGATCGGCCGATGAGTCGAAGTCGATCAACGAACACAAGGGCGCCGGAATCGTGATCGCCTCGAGCGGCATGATGACGGGTGGCCGGATCCTACATCATCTTGCCCGCCGCCTGCCCGACCCACGTACGACGGTGCTCGTCACGGGTTTCCAGGCCAAGGGAACTCGGGGGCGGAGCCTTCTGGAAGGGGCGGAAATGCTTCGAATCCACGGCCGTGACATCCCGGTGCACGCCGCGGTCCGTCGGATCGAGGCCCTCTCCGGACACGCCGACCGTGGCGAACTCCTGAGATGGCTCGACGGACTGCCGATCCCAAGGGCGACCCACCTCGTCCATGGCGAACCTGTTGCCGCGGTGGCGCTGGCCGAGCGGCTTCGTGAGTCCTTTGGCTACACCGTGAATGTGCCACAGATCGGAACGGTCGTCGATCTGTGCGGCACCGGAGAAGACACCCGTGGCTGAGACACCCGCTGTTGATCGTGCGGCACGTTGTGCCGCCATCCCTCCGCATCCGTTGGGCAACGACGCCGCGATGATGGCCGCCAACATGGAGGCGATCCTCGATTCCCCCAGTTATCTGCTGGCCCAGGAGGATCGCAGCCTGCTCGAAACCGAGCGAATGCGCGGCGTGCGGATGCTCTTGGAACTCGAAAAACCGGAGATGGCGCTTTCAGCGGACAGGATCACCTCGACGGTGATCGTGTTTGGTGGCACCCAGATCGTCGAGAAGCCGGCGGCGGAGAGGAGGCTCGCGGAGGCACGGCGGCGGCTGGCGGCCACACCTGGAGACGAGACGAGGATTCGAGAAGTGGCCCGCAGCGAGAGGTTACTGGGTCTGTCGAAGTACTATGACGATGCCCGGGCATTCGCCAGGCTCGTGTCCATCGACAACCAGTGCGAGAGCCGACGAGACTTCGTGGTCGTCACCGGCGGAGGCCCGGGGATCATGGAGGCAGCCAATCGGGGGGCTTTCGACGTCGGATGCAAGTCGATCGGTCTGAACATCCGGCTCCCGGCCGAGCAGCAGCCCAATCCCTTCATCACGCCCGAACTGTGCTTCCAGTTCCGCTACTTCGCGTTGCGGAAGTTTCATTTCATCCTGCGGGCGGCGGGCGTCGTGCTCTTTCCAGGAGGGTTTGGCACGCTCGACGAAATGTTCGAGACACTGACGCTACGCCAGACCCATCGCATGCAGCCTGTGCCGATCGTTCTCTACGGTCGTGATTACTGGCGGGCTGTCATCGATTTTCAGGCGCTCGCGGATAGCGGCGTCATCAGCGACGAGCATCTCCGCCTGTTCACGTATGCCGATACACCGGAGGCCGCCTGGCAGGAGATCGTCGACTTCCACGAACAGCAACACGTCAGTTGCTAGGGCGAGTCCGAGATACGGCTCATATCGGCCAGCGAAGGGATCAGGTCGCGTCGCCGGGGCCTCAGGGCTTGTCGGCAAGCGGCAGCAGCAGGCGGAAGGTCGTGCCGACTCCCGGCGTACTCTCCACCGACATGGTGCCGCCGTGCGCCTGGACGAGGTGCGTGACGATCGAAAGACCGAGGCCGGTGCCCCCGAGCTTTCGGCTGCGGGCCTTGTCGACGCGGTAGAAACGCTCGAAAATCCTTGGAAGATGCTCGGGGGCGATGCCGCAGCCCTGGTCGGCCACGGAGATCACCACGCCCGCCCGGCCGTCGTCCATCGCGGCCTCCTCCACCCGAGCCATCACCCGCACCAGTCGATGGGGTTCGCTGTACTTGATCGCGTTGTCGACGAGGTTGATC
>JBJTBB010000244.1:0-18604 GCA_046091125.1 Planctomycetaceae bacterium | reverse complement strand
GGACGGTTCGAGATCGACATGGCCGACGGAACCGTGTTGGAATCGGATGGCACGACTCGATGACGACGGCTCCCGACGGTGGTCGGTCAGCCATTCCCTCCGGTCGAGTGGGCGGAATCGACTACGGTCGGAAACGAATCGGAATCGCCGTCTGTGATTCGGAGCGGATCCTTTCGAGCCCGCACGCGGTGCACGAAGGCACCGGGGATCAGGGGAGCGAGGCGGAATACTTTCGACGGCTGGCAATGGACGAAAACCTTGCCGGTTTCGTGGTCGGCCTGCCGCTGCATGCGGATGGTCGGGAGAGCGAGATGTCCAGGGAGGCCGTGCGGTTTGCGCATTGGCTCTCTGAGGTGACGGGGCTTCCGGTCGAGATGCAGGACGAGCGCTACACCTCGGCAGAGGCCGCCGACCGATTGGCCGGTCACGGTCTCTCGCGGGGACAAAAGCGGAAACTCAGCGACGCGGTGGCCGCCCAGATCCTGCTTGCCGACTGGATCCGCTCGAGAAGTGATCGGCCGACCGAAGGCGTTGAGCGTCCATGAGTCAGCCCTCCCACATCCGACTCGTCTGTGGCTGCGGCTATCTCGGGAGTCGGGTGGCGGCCAGCTGGCTCGAGGCGGGTGACCGTGTCCTTGGCATCACACGAGGCCGATCCGAAGAACTTGCGGCCCTCGGAATCGAGCCACTCGTCGCCGATCTCGGGGATAATCGTCCACTCCCGGTATTTCCGACCGTCGATACGGTGTTCTGGGCCGTGGGGTTTGGCGGTTCGACTTCTCCAGCGAGCCGGCGGCCGCGAGAAGTCCAGGTCGATGGAGTCGTCCGCCTGCTCGATCATCTGCTTCTCTGTGCCCGAGGCCGACAGAGGCCTCGGGTGGTGCTGTCGAGTACGACGGGCGTGTGGGGTGAGAAGAATGGCGGAATCGTGGACGAATTGACCCCGGCGAACGCCGACCGTGAAAACGGCCGCATTCTGCTCGAGTCGGAATCACTGCTGCACGCCCATCCGCTCGGCCCCGGTGTCGTACTCAGATTCGCCGGTCTGTATGGCCCGGGCCGCATGCCGCGGCTCGAGGACTTGCGGGCGGGCCGACCGATCCCTGTCGACCCCGATTCCTGGCTGAATCTCATTCATGTGGATGATGCCGCCCCCGTGGTGACTGCCATCAGCGACCATCCTTCACCTGAACGACTGTATGTCGTATCGGACGGCCATCCCGTGCTGCGACGCGATTGGTATGCGACACTCGCCGAGCACTCTGGGAGCCCGCCTCCGACCTGGTCTCCGCCTGACAGGAGTCCCATTCCTGGCGATTCCATCAGCCGCCGCACCCGTGGCTCGGACAAGCGAATCGACTCACGACGAATCTGGGCCGCTCTTCAAGCCAAGCCGGTGTATCCGCGGGCGATCGATGCGGTGCCATCTCTTTTGGCGTCCGATGCATCGGCTGGCTGACGAGGTCACCCCCGCTCCACGACCCGAGCCAGTGAAAGAACGGCGACCTACTCCGCAGCCTTTGCGGCCGGGGCAGCCGCCAGCGCCGCGACCCCTCGCTCGAGGGCATCGAGATAGTCGACGGTCACCCTCATGGCCTCGTTGAAATAGAAGTCCCGCCGCACGACGGGGCGCTGACTACTGGCTTCCTCCTCCAGTTTTTTCTCCTCATCTTCAGCGGGCTTCGAATCGTTCCAAAAACGGACGAACTCATCTTCCTTCAAGGAGATCGCCTTCTGCTCCTTGCGAGCCCGATAGCGCTCAATCTCCTTCTCAACCTTACGAAAGTCATCATCCGAGGCGACCCGATCCGCCGAACGGGACCTGAGCGTCGTGAGCAGCTCATCGGAAAGGTGATTGCCAGGGTCGAAGGAGGCACTCGGCACACGGTCGAAGGCCAACGCGTAATCAAGATCCGATTCACCGACTTCGAGATGCGTCGTGATACTCGGCAACTCGACGTCGCTCACGACACCCTCGTTCTGCGTGCTCGCCCCGGCGGGCCGGTAAAACTGCTGCATCGTGATCTTGATCGCCCCGAGCGAGCGACCATTTGCCAGTGGCTGAAACAGCTGCCTGCCTAGGTCGAGCAGACTCTGGACGGTCCCCTTGCCGTGAGTGGAGTGATCACCGATCACGATGCCTCGACGATAGTCCTGGATCGCGCCGGCGACGATCTCGCTGGCGCTGGCGCTGAACTTGTTGGTCAACACCACCAGCGGCCCATCCCAATCGACACCAGGCTCGGGATCGTCGTATTGCTGGACCCGCCCCTCGGCATCCTTCACCTGAACGACGGGGCCATCGAGGAACAGCCCGGTCAATGAGATCGCTTCGGGCAGCGAACCGCCGCCGTTGTTTCGCAGATCGAGCACCACACAGTCGATTCCCTGACGCTTGAAGTCGCCGATCAGACGTCGGCAATCCCGGGTCGTGCTCTTGTACTCGGCCTGTCCCTGCCGGGCGCCGGCCATGTCGAGGTAGAAACTCGGAAGATTGATGACACCGATGCGGTACGGACGGCCGTCTGCCTTGTGTCCTTCTTCGATCACTTCTCCCCGCGCCTCGCTGTCCTTCAATTCGATACTGGCACGGGTGATGTCGTACACCTTGGGCTCGGCCTGCCCAAATGGAATGACCTTCAGCCGCACAACGGTGCCTCGCTTCCCCCGGATTCGCTTGACCACCTCGTTGAGATTCATGTCGACGACGTCCTCCATCTCGCCGGCCGAACCCTGCCCGACGCCGACGATCCGATCCTTTTTCTGGAGCCGGCCATCCTTGTCGGCGGCTCCGCCGGGGACGAGTTCCGCGATCGTGGTATGACCATCCTCGCTGCGCAGCGACGCACCGATGCCGTCAAGCTGAAGTCGCATCTGGATCTCGAAGTTCTCGAGCGTCCCGGGGCTCATGTAGCTCGTATGCGGATCCAGGCTGCTCGTGAGGCTCGTGAGGAAGGTTTCCAGGAGCTCGTCGGCCGTCATCTGGTGCATGCGCTTCGCAAAACTGCGATACCGCCGCAGCAGCTTCTCCTTCGCCTCGCCCTCGGGCGTTTTTTCCATCTTCTGCACGAGAAGGTCGTACTTGATGCGTCGCCTCCAGATCGCCTCGGCCTCGCGATCGTCGGCGGCCCATGCTGCCGCGTCCCTGTCTATGACGACCGATTCATCGACGCCGAAATCCTGCGGCGACGTTATGAATTTCTCGATCATCGGCAAGCGCTGGTCCACTCGCTCGAGAAAGCGATTGAAGACTTCATAGGCAAACGAGACATCTCCCCTGCGCACGAGGTCGTCGAGTGTCTCTCGACGAGCGGCGAATGCATCGATGTCCGATTGCAGGAAATATACCTTCATCGGATCGATCGCCTCAAAAAAGGTCGTGAACCATCGCCCTGCTATTTCGTTGTCGATCGATCGGCGCGTCAGGTGCTCCCTCTCGAGAAAGCTTCGCACGGCGCGGGTGATATGCCTGTCTTTCGCTCCGGTCGTGAGGTCACGCCGAACTGCCCCGGCGGGATCGTCCCCGATTCCGGGAGATGGCCAACTAGAAACAATCCCGCATCCAACCACGACCGCCAGACCAAGCGTCCAGGAGGCTCGTTTCCGGCAGTCCGCCGCAGCTATGGATCTCCCAGTCAGCAATCGCATTCCTCGCCTCCCTTCGGCCGCTCGTTGACCGTGCATTCCGTTCTCGTCCGCTTTCCGCGAATCTATTGCGTTAGTCTACGCGTCCCGCCCGCCCGCGGGCATTCTCCGGGATTGATCTTTTTCCGGACATCCTTGTCGTCGGTGGATTTCTGGATTCTGACGAATTAGCTGACCCATGGCGAGTGCGGATTCACCCGCGTGCCACCGCTTCCAGGGCCCTTCCGACGACCGCACGTGCCACGAGCGGATCGGCACCCAGGCGACGAGAAACCCTCCAATCGATGTGCGGATGGTCCAGTCGCGCCCGCTCCACCCGCGCGGCGACCTGCTGCTCCACGTGGCCCTTGAACAGCAGGTGCGGGTGGACGACCACGACGCGTGCTGCTTCGCCTTCCTGACGTGCCCCGGTGCCGCTCAGCGGCCACACGAATCCTCGCGTGCAACCGAGGTCGTCCCGCGCAGCCGCCTCAAGGGCCTCGTCGAGCGTGGGACGTGCAGCCGCGACGAACCCGACCCCGAAAGACCGATCCTCCACCGAACCCACGTTCCATTCGCCCCCTTCCCATGATGAACCCTCACGATCGCCGCCCCCGAGCTCGGCCAGCACGAGTCGGGCGAACTCGGTCATTTGCGGACATGCAGTCGGGTCGCTCGCGCCCCGACCCACGAACACCATGAACGCACGATCCGCCTCTCGGGCCGCCTCCTGCAGTCGAGATCGGGAGCACCGCACGAGATCCTCGTGGAGCCCCAGGACGCCGGCCTCTCGAGCGACGAGCCCGTGATGCGCGGCGGACGTCCGTACAGCTGTCGGCACATCACGCTTGGCGTGCCCAGCCGCGAATAACAACAGCGGCGCGACCACCACCTCGCGACAGCCGTGCCGGCGGAGCATCGCAAGGCCCTCTTCGATCGAGGGCTCACACAACTCGAGAAAGCACAGAGCCGTAGGAACACCGGCGAGCAACTCCGACACCATCCGGCCGACCGTCCGGCACTCGGCGGCACCCTCTTCGTCCGTCGTTCCGTGTCCCACGACGAGCAGGCCTGTTCCTCGAGGCCAACCTGACGGCCGCTCGCCGGAAGCGGACGCCCACGGGTCACTCACGGTGTCGCTCCGGTTGGCGAGCGTGTCCTCCCGACGGAGATCAGGCCCGCGACGGCCACCAGCACCACCACGGCCGCCGCGTAGGGCAGGACGTGGGAGGGGTGCAGCGAGAACAGGCTCAGTCCGGCCAACGGACCCAGGATGCGGGCCAGTGACGCGAAGGATTGATTGACTCCGAGAACCTCGCCCTGTCTGTCAACATCCGTCCCTCGCGACAGGAGCGACGACACCGAAGGATTCACGAATGCGAAGCCGGAAACAGTGACCGCCGCCGCGAGATAGAAAAGCGACCGCCAGGGACTTCCGGCCTCAGCGATCCGTTCCGCTCGATGAAGGGCCAGAGCCACCCAGCCTATCGCCGACAGCCCCACGATCATCAGGACGATTCCTGTCGCCAGAAGCCGCCGTTCAGGGAATCGTTTCGCAAGCGGACGATAGATTCCGCCCGCGATCATCAAGACGCATCCAACAGCGGCGAAGACCAGAAAATTCGAATCGTCCCCCATGGCAAACGCCCTTTCCGTGAAAAGGGCGAGGGTCGACTCGAAATTGGCCATCGAGAAGATCGACAGGAAATACATCAGCACGAGCAAGCCGACCGTAGGCATCCGGAGAACCGAGAGTGTTCGCGACAGTCCCTTGAACCCCGATCCACGCCGGGAGCCGGGGCGTCGCGTTTCTCGAAACACCGCGAACGCGAGCAGAAATGCCGCCAGGGAGAGAAGCGATGCAATGGCCCCGACTCCCCACCGCTCACGTTGGAAAACAGCGAGACCGAAATAGGCGATGAGCGGCCCCAACGTGAATCCGCCACCGAAGGCGATGCCGATGAGCGCCATCCCGCGGGCACGATTCTCAGGTGTGGTGCAATCGGCGATCACTGCGGCCGCAGTACCGACACTCGCCCCGGCGATGCCAGCACCCACTCGGGACACGAGGATCATCACGAGCGCCCATGCGGCCACGCTGGCAACCGGTCGTGGTTCGGGGGACACGCTCACGGCCCAACCGTAGACCGCATAGAAGACGACCGATCCCGCCAGGCTCACAAGCAGGATCGGCCTGCGACCGACTCTGTCCGACAGCCGGCCCCAAAACGGACTGAAGAGAAACTGCATCAGCGAGAACACCGCAAACAGCAAACCCAATACGGCCCCCCCCGGACCTCCTTCCACCGGCAGTCCCACGGCATCGAGGTATGGTTCGGTCTGCCGCGGCAGCACGGGCAGCACGATGCCGAACCCAAGGAGGTCGATAAAAACGGTGAGGAACACCACGAGCAGTGACCAGCGGCGTGTTGCGTCGGTCACGGGAGCCGTGGAATCGGCATCGCCGGACGGCGGGCTGGTCTCGCGCGGTTCGTCCCCGGGTAGTCTGTGGTTTTTCGGGGGTCCGTCAGGCATATGTGTGCAGTTTCCGAGGCCGACGAGGCATCTCCTGGAGAGCCCTTGAGCGTGTCGGAGGTGACGGCTCTCGTCAAGGCACGCCTCGAACCCGCCTTTCGTGACCTTTGGATCGTGGGAGAGATTTCGAACCTGTCACGTCCGTCTTCCGGCCACGTCTACCTGACGCTCAAGGATGATGAGGCACAACTCCGGGGCGTCGTTTGGCGGGGAAGCCTGCCCTTCCTGGCTGTCGAACCGGCCGACGGCCTCGCGGTCGCCTGTCATGGTCGTATCGAGGTGTATGGCCCGAGAGGCACCTATCAAATCGTGATCGATCGCATGCACGCGCTGGGCATGGGGCCACTGGAGGCGCGCTTGCGGCGCCTGAAGGCATCGCTCGAGGCGGAGGGCATCTTTTCACCGTTGAGAAAACGTCCACTACCGGAATTCCCATCTCGCATCGCGCTCATCACGAGTCCGTCCGGCGCGGCGATCACCGACTTTCTCACCACGCTCAACGGCAGGTTCAGGCTGTGCGAGGTGACCGTCGTACCCTCGCGGGTGCAAGGGGCGGGCGCCGCCGCGGAGTTAACGCGGGCCCTCGAGCGGGCGATCCGGATCGACCCGGCCCCAGACATCGTCGTGCTCGTGCGAGGGGGCGGGAGCATCGAGGACCTGTGGGCATTCAACGAAGAGATTCTGGTAAGGGCGATCGCAGCCTCGCCGATTCCGGTGGTGACCGGCGTGGGCCATGAGATCGACGTCACTCTCGCCGATCTCGCGGCGGACGTCCGGGCGTTGACTCCCACCGATGCTGCGGTTCGGATCTCTCCCGATTCCCGCAAGCTCGTCGATCGACTCGAGCAGGCGAGCGTCCATCTCGGCCGTGGACTGTGCACCTCCGTAGCGGCCTCGCGGCGCAGGCTGGAGTCCGTCATTCGAGCGGGCGGACTTGGAAATCCCCAAGGATCGCTCGGACGACTCCTCTCACTTGGACGCATCGCCGTGTCTCGAGAATCACGGAGACTTGCCGGAATGGCCAGCGGGCGTTGCCACCTGGCGAAGGATGCCTGCGCTGCGGCGGCGGGCCGACTGCATGCGGCCAGCCCGCTGGCGATTCTCGCTCGCGGATACGGCGTCTGCTGGAAGGGCTCTCAGGACGGGCCGGCGCTGACGAGCGTGTCCGGGATCGAACCCGGTGATGGGATCTCTATCCGACTGCGAGATGGATTGGTCGCCACCAGCGTTATCGATGTCACCCCACTTCGCGACGATGTCCCTTGAATCGAGAGGTTGCCATGGCAAA
The DNA here is from genome assembly GCA_046091125.1 of Planctomycetaceae bacterium. Lineage (GTDB taxonomy): Bacteria > Planctomycetota > Planctomycetia > Pirellulales > UBA1268 > UBA4655. The sequence goes on along the minus strand of JBJTBB010000244.1, from coordinate 11,157 downwards.
AAGGAAAAACACTCCTCATGAAGAGCCGACGCACCGCCCCGACGAGGGACGGCCGGTCCATGCGAGGGCCGACCGGATCGGCGAGTCGTCTCCGATGCAGGCCCCAGCGAGTCCCGATGCCGTCTCCTTCGAGGAGTTGCTCGGCGAACTCGACGCGATCGTGCGGCGCATCGAGTCCGGTGAACTCGGGTTGGACGGTTCGATCACCGCTTTCGAGTCCGGGGTGGCCCTCGTAAAGCGACTTCAGGAGCGTCTGGCTCAGGCGGAGGCCCGGGTCCGGTGGCTCGTGGCAGAGGTCGACGCGGCCGATGAAAATGGCTCTCAAGTCCGGGGCTGAAGACGATCCTGCCGTCCCTCGCCCCCGTTCGCCCCCGCGGCAGAGCCTCTGCGAAGGAATTTCGTGTTTTTCCGAAAACCGTCGTGGCACCCTCCCGAATCACCCCGGCTGTTGACCCCTGCCTGCTACACTTTTAGCGGGTTTCCGCAGGGATTGTCAGCCCCATGACCAGTTCCGAAAGCATCGTGCTCTCCCCCGTCGCCGAATCGCTCTCGAAAGTCAAGGATTTCGTCGAGCCGTTGCTCTGCGAGGCGCTCGACCGCGTCGCTGCGACGCTCGACAAGTGGGATACGATCCCGGCGGCGAGATTGGTCGAGTCGATGCGGTATTCCCTGCTCGCCCCCGGTAAACGCCTGCGTCCTGCGCTCGTTCTGTGGGCTGCCGAGGCTGCGGGAGGGACTTGGTCCGAGGCGGGACCGGCGGCGGCGGCCGTCGAGATGATCCACGCCTATTCGCTCGTGCACGACGACCTGCCGGCGATGGACGACGACGACCTCCGAAGGGGGCGTCCCACGTGTCATAGAGCCTATGACGAGGCGACTGCGATCCTTTGCGGCGACGCCCTGCAGGCCCTCGCTTTTGAAACACTCGCCGATGGGCTCCCGGATGTGATTGCGGCCAGGGCGTGTCGCGTGCTCGCCCATGCGGCAGGGGCGGCCAATCTGGTTGGAGGACAGGCGGGTGATCTTGCCGCCGAGCGTGAGATCTCAAACACCGCTGATTCCAACGGGCGGCTTTCCGGCGGTGCGGATGCCGACGGTCAACTGGCGAGGCTCGAATCGATCCACCGCCGTAAGACGGGAGCACTTTTTCTTGCATCCCTGGAACTCGGTGGACTTGCCGCGGGTGCCAACCACCGCACGCTCGCATGCCTTGCTGGCTATGGAAAGGCGTTCGGACTGGCGTTCCAGATCGCCGACGATCTCCTTGACGCCGAAGGCTGCGAACAGGCGGCCGGAAAACGTGTCGGGAAGGATGCGGCTCGAGGCAAACTGGCATTCCCCGGACTCGTGGGGCTCCATGAAAGCCGGCGTCGGGCACTGACCCTCGTCGATGAGGCCGTGGCCTCGATCTCCACAATGGATCGTTCAAAAGAACTGACCGCCCTGGCACGATGGATCGTCGAAAGGGATCACTGACATGCAGCAAATCCTGCCCTCCATTCTCTCGCCTCGGCAGTTGGCCGGACTGTCCATCGAGCAACTGGAGCAACTGGCCGCCGAGATGCGGAAAGCGTTGTGTGAAGTGGCCACCAGCCGAACGGCCCACTTCGCGTCCAATCTGGGCGTCGTGGAACTCTGCATCGCCCTGCATCGCGTTTTCGACTTCAGCCATGATCGTTTGATTTGGGATACAGGCCACCAGATCTACCCTCACAAGCTGGTAACGGGGCGATTCGCCCGTTTCGGCACGATTCGCACCCGCGGTGGGCTCATGGGATATCCGAATCCCGAGGAGAGCCCATACGACCTGTTCATGACCGGTCACGCTGGCTGCAGTGTCTCGACGGCACTTGGCCTCGCGAGTGGTGACTCACTGCGAGGGGAGAACGATCGCCGGAGCGTGGCGGTGATCGGAGACGGGGCCCTCCCGTCGGGAATCGTCTTCGAGGCATTGAATAATGCCGGTTTCCTTCGAAAAAGGCTGCTCGTCATTCTCAACGACAACAGGATGTCGATCTGCCCACGGGTCGGCGCGTTGGCCGAGTACCTCGATCTCGTCCGAACCAACAGCTGGTATCGCGGACTGAAGGCGGAGATGGGCGACCTCATCAAGGGCATGCCCGTCGTCGGAGAATCGGTCGAAAGAATGCTTTCGAATGTCAAGGATTCGATCAAGACGACCCTGCACGGGGGAGCATTGTTCGAAGCGATGGGGGTCCGCTATTTCGGACCGGTGGACGGACATTCGCTACCTCAACTCATCCGCTACCTCGAACTCGTCAAGAACGAGAAGGGGCCGGTACTCCTCCATGTGTTCACGGAAAAAGGACATGGCTTCAAACCCGCCGAAGCCGATCCCGTCTTTTTCCATACGCCAGCGCCCTTCGAATGCGATGAAGATCGCGTGGTATCGGTGAAGAAAAACTCCTCTCGCTCGTATACGGATATCGCGAGTGTCGCGATCGGCAAAGCCATGGAATCCGACCCGCGGGTGACGGTTCTGACGGCGGCCATGTGCCAGGGCAACAAACTTGAGAAGGTTCGAGAGGCCTTTCCGAACCGGTTTTTCGACGTGGGCATCTGTGAGTCCCATGCGGTGGCGTTCGCGGCAGGCCAGGCGAAGGTCGGCTGTCGTCCCATCGTCGATATTTACAGCACGTTTCTCCAACGTTCGTACGACCAGATCTTCCAGGAAGTCTGCCTTCAGAATCTTCCTGTCGTGTTCATGCTGGACCGTGCCGGACTCACCGGCCCTGACGGGCCGACCCATCATGGATGCTTCGATCTCGGGTACCTACGCGTGTTCCCCAACATGACCGTCCTCGCCCCGGGCGACGAACACGATCTGTCAGCCATGCTGCCATGGGCTCTGGCTCACGGCGGTCCGGTGGCGATCCGTTACCCCAAGGCTACCGTCGAGTTTCACCGGAATTCACCCCGTACCGCAATCGAATTCGGACGCAGCGAGCGAATGTCGGAGGGGCACGATGGTCTGATCGTCGCCTGTGGCACGCTCCTTGGCGAATGCCTCGCCGCATCGGCCGCCCTGGCCGAGGAAGGCATCTCTGTCGGCGTCATCAACGCTAGATTCGTCAAGCCGCTCCCGTCGGAGCTCATTGCGGCCGTGCGTCGCGCTGAATGGTGCGTCACCGTCGAGGAGCATGCGCTTGATGGCGGATTTGGTTCCGCTTTGCTCGAGGGTGTCGCGTCAGCGGCGACGGATGACGGACTGTTCGACATGCCGGCCGTGATTCGGCTTGGACTGCCTGATCGCTTCATCGAACATGGCGAGCGAGGTGAACTTTTGGCCGAACTCGGGCTCGACTCCTGTGGCATCGCCACGGCCTGCAGAAGGCTCGCTGCAGCCCGATCGGGGCGGACGGCCAACACGGGCACCTCCTAAAACGGACCGCCATGTCGGCGATACTCCAATCAGGCCTTCCAACATCACGATCGCTCTGTATCGCGATCGTCGGTTCGCGATCGAAACCGAGCGTCGAATCGGTGGCACGGTCAATTCAGAGAGAAGTCACCCAACGCGGACACGATCCGCTCGTGTTACTGGTCGATGAGCCCTCTCGTCGCGGCGATGTCACGCGTTCCGCTGCCGCGGTGAAGGCCGCAAGTGACCTTCCGTCGGACGGCTTCGAAAAGGCCGATCTCGTGATCGTGCTCGGCGGGGATGGTTCGATCCTTCGCATGGCGCATCGCATGGGGTACTCCCAGCGACCGGTGATCGGCGTCAACCTCGGTACGCTCGGCTTCCTGGCCCATTTCTCGCCGAACGATGTTGCCGAAACGCTCGACGCCTTTGCATCCGGTCGCTTCAGGCTCGTGGATCACCTGATGTTCGAATGCGAAATTCGACGAGGAAACCAGATCGTCGTGACGCTCCTCGGATTGAATGAGACGGCAATCCTCGCCGGACCGCCCTTCTCGATGATCGAGGTGCAGCTGCTCGTCGAAGGCGAACATGCCACGACATGCCGAGGGGATGGAATGATCGTGAGCACTCCGGTCGGCTCCACTGCATACAGCCTTTCCGCCGGGGGTCCGATCCTACGCGAGGACCTCGACGTATTCCTTTTCACGCCGCTCAACTCCCACACGCTCACAAATCGACCGGTCGTCGACTCGGCCGCGAGACCTTACGATCTCATCGTGCCTCGACCAAATCATGGAACCACGTGCGTCGTCGACGGCAGAGTGGCGACGATCCTCGAACCGGGTGACGTGGTCCGCGTCCGTCGTGCGCAGCCCCGTTTTCGTCTGGTCGAGACCGAGCGGCACGGGTACTATCGAACTCTTCGAGAGAAACTCGATTGGGGTGGTGGACTCCGCGGACTGAGAAAAGAACGTCCCGAAAGAGAATGTCCTAGCGATTCGCCAGATTGACGCATGACGCGAACCGCTCGACTTCGGGCGTTGAGCTGATTCGGAGAATTCGCCGGTGTCGCAGATTGCACGTGGATATCCGACCGGAAACAAGCCTCACCAAGCGGCCTCTCGCGCTCCTCGACGACTCATGGGATCGGCGTTCGGAAGTTTCTGCCGGTACGCCTGCCTCATGGCTGCGAGTATTCCGACGATTCACGGATGGTCGGGAGCTGGTCAACTGCATGGTGCACCCGCCACCGGGGGCGATGAGACGGATGCCGTCTCGCTCGTCTACCGATTCCACAAGGGCGAACGGATCACCATGGAAGTGACCCACAGGGCCCGTACGTCGACCACGATTGCCGGCTCGCGTCAGGAGGTCGAGACCGCCACAGATTCCCATAAGGTGTGGACGATCGTGGACGTGGACGACGAGGGACATGCCACCCTCGAGCATTCGGTTGAAAACGTGGCGATATCGACTCGCTCCAGTGATCGTGGGGAACTGCGATGGGATAGCCGGACAGGCGATCCTTCCCCCCCGGGGTACGAGGCCATGTCAGCCAGTCTGGGTCAACCACTGTCGCGCGTGACCGTGGATCGTCGAGGACACGTGCTGCGACGAGTCGACCTGAAATCCGTGCCGACCACCAATACGGGAGACTTTCTCGTGGTCCCGCTTCCGGACGGACCGGTCCGCCCTGGAGATCATTGGACATTTCCCCGAGAACTCGTCGTCGAGGTGCCAAACGGCCCCCGTAAATCGATACGAACGCGCGTGTTGTACGAACTTGAAACGATCGAGGATGGTGTCGCCACCATTCGTGTTGACACCACCGTGCTCACGCCAATCGATGATCCGCGGCTCGAGGTTCGCCTGCTCGAGCGCATCTGGGATGGGAAGGTTCGTTTCGACGTCGCGCGGGGTGTCGTGCTGGAGCGATCGACCGACACGGATCGTCGCGTCATCGGCTTTAGCGGGCCCGACTCGAGCCTCCACTACGCCGCGCACCTGGGGGAGAAGCTCGTCGAGAATGCGAGCCCTCCTCTCGGCGAGGGACCGGAAGTCGTCGAGGAACAGCAGGCGAGCCAGAAAGGCTCCTGATGAAGGACTCCCTTCTCAGGACGCTCGCAGCATGTCTTCCACACGGCGAATCGCTTCATCTGCACCCCAGACCGCATCGGCAATCTGGACGGTCGCATTGTTGACGACCCAGGCAGCGACCGCCTTTTGGGCAGCGATCACCGTCGAATGGCTGCGACGACCAAAATAGCTCCCAATTTCGGTAAGCGCCGCAGGCGTATGCCGTCTTGCCAGAAACATGGCGAGCATTCTGGGGTGATTCACGGTCTTCGCCCGCCGGGAGGACTGCAGCGCCCCAGGCTCCAGCCCGAACGCAGAACAAATCGCCTTCTCTATGTCGGCCATTCGCACACTTCGGACACTCGATCGCACGAGATCCGACAGCGAGTCGACGGCGAGATCGATCGTGATCGAGACTCCGAGCATGTGACTCGTGGCCTCGAGGCGATTCACCGCTCCAGCCAACTCACGCGTACTACGGCTGATATGTGTCACTATGTAATCGATCACGGCATCCGACAGTCCGAGTGACTTTCTGCAGGCGAGTGACTCGACATATTTTCGACGGACCTCTACATCCGGAGTGCCGATCTTGGCGACCATCCCACCGGAAAGCCTGGCCGATAGGTCGCCACCGAAATCGGAAATCATCGAAATATCGCGGTCAGACGAGACGATTACCTGCTTGCCCTGACGTTGCAGTGCGTCGAGCGTCTGCTGCAGTTCGACGATGGTTGCCCGCTTCCCGACAAAAAACTGGATGTCATCGATCGCCAGAACATCGGCACTGCGGCAGTTGCGCCGGAAGCCCGGCAGGCCACCACCGTGCAAGGCCTGCAGGAAACTGGTCGTGAACTGCTCACTTGACAGGTAGACCGACGTCAGCCCCGGACTTCGTTCCCTGACCGCGGAGCAAGTGGCCTCGAGCAGGTGCGTCTTCCCAACTCCACTGGGCCCCACGATCACAAGCGGGGAAGTTTCACCGGGATTCCTGATGACCAGTTCCGCCGCGGCAACCGCCATCCGATTACTCGTCCCGACCAGAAAATCGCTGAATCGGCCTGACTGACGACCGCGGATGGACCGCGCCAGAACCGACCGCGGTCCGTCTCGCTCGACGGAGTCGGTCGTGCCATCGCCACGGGCCTTGGGAACGGTTCGGTCGATCATGGCGACCTCTACCGGCCCCTGCTGCTGCGGGGTTTTTCCATCGTCCCAGGAGTCGTCTGGGCGCTCTTGGCGATCGGGGGCATCCTCCTTGCCCCGTGGACGTCGAGCACCGTTCCCCGATTGACGCGGAGAGGTCACCTTGTCGTTGAAAACGCCATCGGGTTGGCTCCCGTCGTCGATTCGAAAAACGACCCCGGCGTCGGCTCCCCCGATCGAACGAGCGACTGCCATAAGTTCCTCACCGAATGTCCGCTTCAAAAAATCGCGGCCAAATCGATTCCCAACGTGCACCGCCAGGACCGAACCTTCCATCCCCAATCGAACCGGCTCACGGAACCACAGCGAATGGCGATCCTCGCCAATGAGAAGTACGAGTAACTCTCGGAGACGCTCACGCGAGGCCGTCCCAATTTCGAGTGACCCGCTCTCGGAAGAGACGCCTCGCGACGCACCTCCTCCAGCCGACGGCTCAGCACACGTGCCCTCTCTTGGCCCTCCAACGGTCGTCAAATCAACTTTGAAATCACCAACCTGATTAAAGGTTGCCGAGCCATTCTCAGGCAAACACGCCCCGCTTGAGGCCATGGAAGCCAAATGTTCCCCACTCTTTCGCCCGAGCATCCGTGCGCTTCCTAAATGCATCCATGCTGAGCGAACGTCAACGATCGACCGGTCGACGTTCGGGTCCGAAGACCGCCCTGGCGACTTCGACCGACCAAGGAAATCCAACCTGCGGGAAACCAATTCAGCCGGTTGAAACTCGGCTGAAATCGACGCCCGTCAAGTCGAACCTGGCCGCCGCGAAGCCAACCAAATCGAACTCCAGGTGGCGATTGTAGAAGTGCCAGCACTGCTGTCAAACAAACTCAGCATCGACGCTCTTCACGCAGCAGCAGGGCCCTGCCCGACACTGATGGCGGTGGATAATCTGTCTGTCGAACACCGCCACCATGCGAGTTCTTCGGCGAGCGAAACGCCGTGAGTTTCGGGCATCGCTCCTGCCTGTGCAGCATGGCGTGATGGACCGCGTTCAACACGAACCTGGCCTTCGAGGCGTTTGCCCGACCGAGCCCATGCCTCGGCGTCATCCGAAAGCCTGCTGAGGAGCGTCTCGAGTCCCCGACACTGAGCGTCAAGTTCATCTCGATCCAGGCCGGGAGGAATGCGTATCGGCCGGCTGACCAACGCACGAGCCCGAGAAAATGGGCGTGGGATCGCAAAACGGTCCCACGTGGCGAGACGCCACGGTCGTTCATAGCCGAAACCCATCGCCACTATCGGTATTCCGAGAGAACTCGCGAGGTACAAGCACCCGGGCGCGAGGGTCCGACGCGGACCGCGGGGGCCGTCGGGTGTGATCGCCAGATTGCGGTTGAGTGCCCGCTCGGCCAACTGCCGGAGAACCACCGCTCCTCCGCGAAAAGTGCTTCCACGGATGGCATCGAACCCCATCAGACCTGCAACCCGCCCGAGGACATTTGCATCCTCGTGCCGCGACAAAAGCATGGCGATCCGGCAATGGCCGCGGAGCGCCAGCGGAAAGAGGATGTTTTCGTGCCAAAACACGTAGATTTTCGAGCCCCTGTAGTCGGGGTGCACGGGGTCCACTGACGGATCCGCGTAAACGGCGGCAAAATTCAGCGTTCCCATCCATTGTCGAACCAGCGATGACGACAGGAGGGCTGTTAGGCCGATCGCGAATGGAGAGGTGAATTTCACGTCCGTACTCCCATTCCATCCCCGGAGGATTTGGATGCTCCTGGTTCCCCTGGCGTGGAACTCGCGCGTTCGGGCCGGACGCCCGCCTCACTGGGCCATACACCCTCGAAAACCTCTTCCGCAGGTCCGGTCATACAGACGGTTCCCCCGCTCCATTCCAGCTGGAGTTCGCCGCCGGGCACCTCTGCCGTGATCCGCGACCCCGAGTGTCCCGTCAGGACCCCTGCGACGCAGACGGCCGATGCGCCAGTTCCGCATGCCTGCGTCAGACCGCTGCCTCGTTCCCAGGACCTCATCCGTACCCGGTCGGGCCCCAGCACCTGCACCACATGAACGTTCGTTCGTCGCGGAAATGCCGGATGACGCTCCACCTTTGGTCCGAAGACATCAAGTGGCACCCGTGACGAATCGCGGCAATACCAGATCGCATGGGGATTACCCATCGAAACACAGGTCAGTCGCGAATCGAATCCGGCGGCATCCCACCATGACTCGATCGTCGTGATCGGTGTCTCCTGAAGCACGATCGGCCCGTCGATCCCGATCGCCACCGGAATGTCGGTCGCTTCGAGGCGAGGCTCGCCCATATCGACCCGCACACGAGACGACCTCACACCGGTTGGCTCCACGTCCAGCGACAGCACGCCACGGCCGGTCTCGATGGTGATGGTGCCGGGATTCGCGTACCCGCGAGCGACCACGAGGTGTGCCACGCACCGGACACCATTACCGCACATCTCGGCCTCGCTGCCATCCGAATTGAACATCCGCATCCGCGCATTCGCCCGCGTCGATGGCAGCACGAAGATGATGCCATCCCCACCGACTCCCTTGTGTCGATCGGCGATCTTCACGGCGACCGAGGCTGGATCCTGCAGCATCGACGAGGCGTCCGCTGCAATGACGCAGCGACCGTCGGACCCGCAGGCGTCGAAATAGACGTAGTCGTTTCCGGCACCATGCATCTTCACGAATGGGATCCCTCTCACTCTCTGTCCCCTTTCCTCGTACAGCCAAACCAGCCTTTAACGCAATGGACTGTCCTCGCCAGCCATGCCTCTCCTATCCCTGCCGGTCGCCTGCAAACGCTGCAAAGCGGCATTCAGCGTCGGGAAGGCCTCCGTCGTCATCTCCGGATCGGTCAGCTGTCCATCCACGTGGATCAGCATGAACTGTCCGCTCGCTCCTCCCACGAGTCGCTTCATGACCGGAAGCTGCTCGCGTGAGTCGCCCATGATCGACCGAAAGGTCATGTGGATGCCCCCGTCGAAATCCAGTTCGCCACTGCCGACGAGGCTGACGGCATCTCCGGACAGTTCGACGGTATCGAGATAGGCGTGCGGCCCCTCGACCCGATAATCAACTTGACATGAGCCGAAGGCATTACGGTCTGGCAGCCGCACCCTGAGCAGCTTGAGCATGGCGACCACCAGCGGCAACTCGTGGATCGCCGCTTCTCGCAATCGCAGCCCACCCCGCCCCGACAGGGCATGCGAGCCGGCCCGCGAACCTCGAAGACGGATCGACCCGTCAAGTCGTCCCTTATAGGCCCGCGAGACTCCATGCATTTCAGCAACCAGACGCTCGAGCGATGCATCACGCACTTCTGCCAGAACCTCAAAATCGCCACTGGCAGACGCGAGGACGCCGTCACCCTCCACGATTCCCCCTGCGACGCGAGCCGTCAGCCTGCCGGGGCGCTGACCAACTGTTGTGGTCGACGTTGCGGTCCCTGAGTCAACGGTCGTGGATCCGAAACGCAACCCCCCACGGTCGATGACGATGGGACCTGCGAGAGAGGTCACTTGGACGCCCCGACAAAAAAGGCTGTCGACCGCGAGGTCTCCTCGTGACGTCCAATTCATACCGTCGGATCGACCGACAAGACGGATGCTCCCCTGCACATGCTCCAGTGGCAGCCCGACGTCGAGGCTCCCCTGCTGGATATCGACGAGCATGTCCCATGCGGCTGCCACGGGAGCACGGCCACCTTGTGGACTCCGCTGCGCTCCCGAACCGGGCCGGAGGACTTCCGTCACAACGACGTCGCCGATCGATTCCTGGCCCCCGGTCGCATAAAGGTCGAGTGACCCCGAAAGCGATAGAAGCCCTCCTGGCTGCACCACCACGATCGCGTCCCGGAGACCGTCCGGCAGGGCGGAGAGCAATTCGTTGTCGGCTCGAAATCGCTCCGCCGAGAGTGAGGTGAATGACACGTGCCAACCACCGTCTTGCAGGAATCGACAGGCCCCGTCTGCGGCGACGGCCGTTCGGTCGTGCATTCCGCGTACCCCCGCAAACCTGAGCACCCCGTCGTCCCACGATAGCCGTCCATCGAGTTGTTCGAGGCGATATGGAAACCATGCCGGCTCGATCGAAACGGTATCTCCATGGGGGATCGCTTCCAGCTCGACACGCGGCGAGCCCCGTCCGACGCGGTGCCTGACCGTCGCAGAAACGTCGACCAATCCCCGCGGTGAAACGTCACCCCACACGCGGCGCATCGCAACGGGGAGCGCGTCCCGCAACTCGTCCTCCAGCACCAAACGATTGCCGCTGAAGTTCAACTGGAGTTCGTCCTGGCCTGGAGCAACGGCGCCGTACGTGCCTGAGCATCGGATGATCCCACTGTCGTTGGATCCGATGACGTCGAGAATTTCCCACTGTCCGTCGCGCATGCGGACGTTGCCTGTCACCTTTGAGAGCGGATACGGGAAGACGACATAGGCAAGGCTTCCGTCGGCGATTCGGATGCCCAGTGTCTTGGATCGACCACCCGTCACAGAAGCCCCACGCTCGTTCCGAAA
>JBJTBB010000243.1:0-8416 GCA_046091125.1 Planctomycetaceae bacterium | reverse complement strand
CTCCGGGGGGTCGATGCGGCTGAAGGCCATCGGTGCGGGCTTCGAGGGTCTACCGGCCTTTGATATCCCCCTGACAGCCGACGCGCATGAGGTGCCGGTCGACCTTTCGAAGCTCTCGCTGCCGGTCGGGGAGCACACGCTGGCCTTTCACGGTTCGGTCGTCGCCCGTCACATGCCCGCGATTGCGACGACCGACCCCAAGGAGAAGCCTCAGCCGAAGGAAATCGCGGAGGTGCTCGTGTCTCGTCCCGTGCACGTGCGGATCCTGCCGAAGCCAGCGGATGCCTCGCCATGACGGCGGTCGCCATTCGGGCTGCCCTGGCCGCACTCGCGTGCGGGTTTGTGACGGCGAGCGAGGCGTCCGGTGAGATGCCCACGCTGATGGCGGGTACCGCCGTGGTCGACGTCTCCGATCGATCTCAAAAGATCCTCGACCCCTGCCATGCCAAGGTGCTCGTGCTGGTCCGCGGGAACGTGCGGGCGGCACTGGTGACCATCGACGCCGTGGCGATCGGGGGGATCGGCCGGATCGGAGACGACTTCCTGCCGGTCGTGCGCCGAGGCATCGAGTCCTGCTGCGGGATTCCAGCCTCCGGGTTGATCGTAAATGCCAGCCACTGCCACGGCATCGTGCGGGAGGACGTCGCGGAGGTCGTCATCGATGCGGTTCGGCGGGCGAATGCTTCGGTCGTGCCCGTGCGGGCGTACGTGGGAAGCGGCAGAGAGGATCGCATCAGCGAGAATCGTCGGCTTCGCATGAAGGACGGCAGCGAGATCGACCTCCGCCGAGCCTACTCCTCGCCGGATAACAACGCGGTCGCCGGGATCGGTGCCATCGACCCCACCATCGGCCTGATGCGGCTCGACCGGGTGACCGGCGGAACGCTTGCCGTCGTCTACGTGTTCGCCTGCCATCCGATCATGAATCCACCCTGGAAGGGTTCTTCCGCCGACTTTCCCGGCGTCGCCTCGTCGCTGATCGAGCGGACGATCGGCGATGGCATGACCGCCTTCTTCGTCCAGGGCTGCGGGGGTGACATCAATCCGCTCGGCTACAAGGATCTCGGGCCGCCGGACGCCACGCCATTGGGGCTGCGACTCGGCGCGAGCGTCCTGAGAGCGCTGGACTGTCTGCAGGAGTCGACGGATGCGTCGCTCGCGACACATGCCGAGCGCATCGACCTACCGCGGGCCGACGATCATCGCGAGCGGATCGAAAAACTCGAGGCGGAGCGGCGACGGCTCGTCGATTCTCTCGTGGCCACTCCGATCAATTTCCGCGAGTTCCTGCCGCTTGTCGTTTCGCAGGGCGCCTTCCCCGATGCCCCCTCGCTGCATCGCCATCGAGTGCTGCACGAGGAGTCCCTGGGCATGAGCGACATCGCCGATCATGATGCCTCGACGAGACAGGCGGTCGCCGATTACCGCCGCAATCTGGACACGATGGAGGCGATCACAAGACTCAACGTGAACCTGGCCTTGCTCGAGCGTCACCGCGAAGTGGTGGCACGAGCTGCCTCCGACACGCTGTCGGTGGACGTGCATGGCTTGCGTGTCGGCGACTTCCGGCTCGTGACGTTTCCGGGAGAGCTCTCCGCTGCGATCGGCATGGATATTCGTGAGTCCGTTGGGTGCGCAACGGCGTTCGTGGCCGGGTACACCAACGGCTACATCCATTACGCGCCCACGCCGGCGCAGCGTCGCAATGCCGGCTACGCGCAGGAGGACTGCGACAGCATGGTGGCCGCAGGGTGGCTCGAGCGTTTCGAACCGCGGGCGGTCGCCATCCTTGAGTCGCTCGGGGAGTGAGTCGCCGACTGGTCCGACGTCGGCTCGGTCCTGATCAGGCCATGGTCCCGATCGGCCTTCCTCTTCCGATCACGTCCAGGATCTCGCGAGGGAGACCGTCGAGGAGGCGCACCTTCGGCAGTTCCAAGACGGCATCCAGAACGGTCGCGATGAGGTCGGGGATCGTGACAGGGTCGCTCGCCGGGCGTCCGCCATCCCGGGTGGACGCGCCGATGACACTTCCTCCTGGCAGGCCGCCCCCGTAAAGCAACAGCGGCGCGATCGCGCCCCAGTGGTCGCGTCCGCCCTTGGCATTGATCACGGGCGTACGTCCCATTTCTCCACAGCAGACGAGCAGGATGCGGTCCCGCAGGCCGCGGTTCTCGATGTCGTCGATCAGGGCGGAAACCGCGTGGTCAAAGGGCGCGCCCACGTAGCCCATGCCCTCGCGGACGGGGGCATTGTTGATGTCGGCGTGCATGTCCCAGACGAAGCTCGTGGTCACTGTGACGAACCCACAGCCCCTCTCGCAGAGTCGACGTGCGAGCAGCAACAGTCGGCCGATCGACTGGCCATGATCGGCATAGTGCCGGTGGTTGTTCCAGGCCTTGTCGATGCGATCCGGACTGAAATGCGGGGCCGTGTCGTACCGGGCGAGCGTCGCGGCATCCTCGCCCGAAAGGTCGAAGGCGTCGCCCACACCCTTCAGGAGCGCGTCGAACGCGGTCCCGCGGATGCGGTCCACGTCGTCAACGGTCCTCCCATCGAGCCAGCGACGGTTTCGATCGAGTTCACCGAGCAGGCTGCGTCGATCGTCCAACCGTGTTTGCGAAAGCGAGAGCCGCATATCGCGCTCGAACGTTCCCCCTGCCCCGGGCACGAGCGGTGCGTACGCTGCGCCGAGAGAGCCGGGTGAGGCGAAGTCGCCGAACTGCGTGATTGCAGGCCCCGCCTCGGGATTCACTGACTGCGGCACGAGCAGGGCGTTGGAGGGCATGCCGGTGAGCGGGCTGGTGGCGCCCACGACACGGGCGTATAGCGATCCCAGGTTCGCGCGACCCGTGGCCGCCCCGACGACCGGCTTGATGTCTTGGTTGCCGTCGCCCGTGACGAATGACCGCACGATGGATAGCAGATGAGCCCGCGCGGCGAGCTTTTCAAAGGTCGCGCCGAAGGAGATCCCCGGAATCGACGTCCCCACATCGCCGGTCTGGCTGCGGGCATGAGCTGGCCCGTCCTGCTTGGGATCGAAGGTCTCGAATTGCGACGGACCGCCATGCATGAAGAGAAAAATGACCGAGCGATCTCGGACCATTGAGCCCTTCTCGCCGAGGACCTGCGCCAACGACTCATGGTCGACGCCGAGTGCCGAGAGGGCTGCCAGACCGGGAGGACCGACCCGCAGGAACGCCCGTCGCGGGAGACGTCCGACGGCCCGAACGCGATCTTCGATCGTCAGCATGACCGCTCTCCCGTCGAAGGGCTCTCGCAGCGTGAGGTCTCGTCATGGACTGACCAGACGCCCGAAGCCCTTCGTCGGCAGCATGGTAGCGAAGGGCCCCCCTGCCGGTCGACCCGGTCCCCACCCGGTCGATCATTTGCGAATCGGCCCCGGATCGAGACGGACTCCGGTTGCGCGCGGCGCCCAAGGACATCCCGCACGCCGACATCAGTACCAGTCATCGACCCCCGGGGTGACGACGATCATCTCGCCATCGAGGGTGACGGGATGGTAGCGGCCACGATCCCAGATCCAGCTGTCGCCGCATGCATGTACGACTTTCGTCGGCCGATCGCCGTGCCACTCCCAGCGCAGGCCATTACTCTCGTCGAATACCTGTCGTACGGTCGGGCCGACGTGCAGCGCCCATCGGCCTTCGCCGTCAAGATGGAGGCTCGGCTTGGTTCCCTGTACGGCGAGCAGCTTCGCGGCTTCGGGGGCCTGCGATTCGAGCCGGGCCCGCTTCTCGGCGTCGGTCGTCCGGATGTCAAACCGATCGGCCGTCTGTGTCGACCCGGGACCGAGCGCGTGTCGGAATCCGCCCCCCTTCACTGCGAGACTCCAGACATGACGGCCGGTCCGCGCGTCGAAGCGACTGTAGATGTTCTCGGCCTTCACCTCGTCCGCCTGCACGGGGAAGAAACGCAGGGAGATCGGATCGTAGCGGTAGACGGTGTCAACCCGCAGTCGATCCCTCTCCGCCACCGGGAAGCTTTCGGCCTCGGTCGGCTCCGCATGCGCGAGGGAGGTGACGATGCTCGTGAACGCCAAGAGCATGGACGAGGAGACAACCGCCAGGCATGGCAAGCGATCGTGAAAGGTCATGGGAAGGAAGACTCCCGGGAGGAATGGAAACCACCCCTCAACGGTACCATCGCCGAATGAGCACTGCTGGGCCGTTCATCCGGCACGACCGGCGTCAATGAAGCGAACGACCCGGGAGCTTCGTGGGTGGTCGGATCTTCAGTCTCGCGATCCGATTGTCCTCCTTGCTCGCCACCTCAAACCTGAAGCCGTCGAGCTCGAAGGCGTCGCCAACGTCCGGGATCTCGCGCGCCCGGCGGATCACAAGTCCGGCGACGGTCGTGGCATCATCCTCGGGCAGGTTCCAGTCCAGAAGACGGTTGAGGGTGCGGACCTGCGTCGCGCCGTCGACGAGCCAATCCCCGTCGGCAGACCGCTGCGGGGCCTGCTCGCCCACATCAAACTCGTCGGTGATTTCGCCGACGATCTCCTCGAGGATGTCCTCCAGCGTGATGAGCCCCTGGAGTTCGCCATACTCGTCCACCACCAGCGCGAAATGTGTTCGACGATCGAGGAACTCTCGCATCTGGGCGTCGAGAGGTGTCGACTCGGGGATGAAATAGGGGGGCATCGCCACGGCCAACACGTCGAGATCGCGGAGCGTCGAGAGGTCACCGGTACCGTCGCGCAGCAGCCGATCCATTGCACGAAGGAGCTCCTTCGCGTGGATCACACCGAGGATCTCCCGGTCGTCCCCTCGTCGCAGCGGCAGGCGGGTATGGGAGGACGCTAGAACCAGGCGAATGATTTCGAGTGGTGGAAGATCGGCGTCGATCATCTCGATGCGGCTGCGGTGCTGCATGATCTCCGAGACGGTGCGATGCGAGAGGTCGAGTGCGCCGAGCAATCGGTCACGATCCTCCTTGTGCATCGCACCTTCAGAGTGCCCAAGCTCGATCGCTCCGGCGAGTTCCTCCCGCAGTGCGAGCACCCGCGCCGCCGGATCGGTGCGCAGGCCGAAGACCGCGAGGATTCCGCGGACGAGCGACTGCACCAGACTGATCAAGGGCCCTAGGAGCCGCACGCAGACTTTGATGACCGGCGCGACACGAATCGCGACGGCCTCCGGCATCGTGATGGCGAACGTCTTTGGAAGCACCTCGCCGAAAACAAGCACCAGCACCGTCATCACGACCGTGGCGATCGCGATACCGCTGATGCCGAACAGCCGCGTGCACAGTGCCGTGGCAAGCGCCGCCGAGAGAATTGTGACGACATTGTTGGCCAGCAGGAGCGTCCCGATCATCCGCTCGTCGTCGTCGGTGACCGCCAATGCCGTCTTCGACCCCGAGGAGCCCTTGTCGGCCCAGACGCGCAGCTTGCCCCGCGAGGCCGCCGTCAGTGCGGTCTCGGCACAGGAGAAGAGCCCCGCGAGCAGCAGGAGCCCGAGGATGGCGCCCACGGTGATCCAGAGTCGAGGCTCAATGAGGGCGGGGGCGATCGACTCGATCACGATGTTTTCGCTGATTGAAGGCTGCAGGCGGCGGATGGGCTCTCGGACGACGCGCCCTTTCGAGATTGGCTAGACAAGTTCCGGCAGCGGCGCATGGTGATCGGTAAGGTACTGCGGCCTGCCGGTGAGATCCGGCAGCGTGGCGAGAGGATCGATGCACAGTCGATCATAGAGCGTGGCATGGAGTTCCTCGAATCGAACGGGGCGCTCGATGACCTCGGCGGCCTTGCGGTCGGTCGCGCCGATCACCTGACCGGTCCGCAGCCCGCCACCCGCAAGGATGGCGCAGGACACGTTCGGCCAGTGATCACGGCCCGCATCCTTGTTGATCTGCGGCGTGCGGCCGAATTCCCCAAGGGCCACGACGGTCGTGTCGTCCGCGAGGCCTCTGTCGTGCAGGTCCTCGACGAGGGCCGAGAGTCCCTGGTCGAGCGCGGGAACGTTCGTCCGGCAATTGTCGAAATTGCGGCCGTGGAAGTCCCAGAAACTGAAACTGATCGTCACGCAGCGGACGCCCGCCTCGACCAGACGCCTCGCCGCCAGGAACTGCTGCATCAGTCGAGGCGCGCCGTCTCCCTGGTGCTGTTCCGTGCCGTAGCCGTAGCGATCCCGCACCTCCTGGGGCTCACGAGAGACGTCGAGGGCTTCGGCGAGCGCGCTCGACTTGAGCACGCCGAGTGCCTGCTGTGTGAACGAGTCCAAGCCCTCCATCAATCCGGAGCCGTCGATCGACCGACTGATGGTGTCGAGGGAACGATTGAGTGCTGCCCGGTCTCCGAGACGCTCGAGCGTCAGTCCTGAGAGCACCATATCCTGCCGTCCATCGCCATTCGGCTGGAATGGCGCGAAGGACGGTCCGAGGAATCCCGGCTTGCCGGAGTTGTCTGGAACGTGCTGCATCCGCGGTGAGAGGCCCACGTAGGGCGGAGCTGCGGTCCGCGCGGAACCCTGCATCCGGGCAACGACAGAACCGAACTCGGGCCAGCCTCCCGGGGGCTGCTGGCGATGGCTGCGTCCCGTGAGGCACTGGAAGGAATAGTGGTCGCCGGTCGCCCCCACCATGGAGCGGATGATCGCGAGCCGGTCGGCCATGGACGCCAGTCGCGGCATGAGTTCGGAGAACTCGATACCGGGTACATTGGTGCGAATCGGTCGGAATTCGCCCCGTACCTCCGAGGGCGCGTCGGGCTTCAGATCGACCATGTCCTGGTGGGGTGGGCCACCCGGCAGATAGATCATGATCACCGACTTGTGCCGATTCCCACCGATTACCTCGGCACGGAGCAACTCTGGCAGGCCGATCCCCCCGCAGCCCGCCAGGGGGACGAGACTGCCGATGCGCATGAATTGGCGACGGGCAATCCTGTCGCACATGCGGGTCTTTCGGGGAACTTGACCGGGGATCAGGAGCATGCGGCGAACCTTGAAACGAACGAAAGTGTACCCAGCCCCCGCGTCCGACCGCTACGGCGATCGCGACCCCCTGTGAAACGGATTGCGGATGCCAAGGAAGGCACTCCTAGGAATGTGCCGAAGTCGTGCCCACAAACGCTTCGAGCCTCTCGAGATGGCTCTCGAGAGGCTCGAACGACTGTCACGTCGATGCCACGCGCTGATGCCGCGCATGGGTGCCACGCGCGGTCGAGATCGGAAGTCGACCGCGGGATGCGGTCAGCCCTCCTCATGCTCGAGAGGACCGGGCTTCGCTCCCTTCGGTCCGTTTTCCCGCTCATCCTTGAGCATCATGAGCCGCTCCATCTGGGCGAGCGACCCGAGATGTGAGTAGAGCGGACCGAGATACCCGCGTCGGCGCAGCTCGAGAAATGAATCATCAGGCAGGTCGACGAGTTTCTTCTCATCGACGAAGTGACAGCCCTGAATGTTCCGCACACGGTCGGCTCGTTGGACCCTCATCGACAGCGGCACGAAAAAGCCGTTGTCCTGGAGGTACTTGCAGAAGGCGCGGGTGACCGCATCCATTTTCTGCAATTCGCCCAGGTACTGCTTGACATTCTCGATGACCGCGGTGGGCTCACCCTTGTCGTCGAAGAGCGCCGCGCCGTCGGACTCCTGCACGAGCGGCGACCCTTCGTCGATGCAGATGGTGAACTGGCCCTGCTGGGGAGAAGATGCTAGCGCGAACGGATATCGACGGATGATCGCCGGTACGTAGGAGGCGTGCCAGCGGCCGGCGGCGTCGACGAACAGGTTCTCCCCGTTTTCAAGCCCCAGAAGCACGACCGGACGAAACTCCTTGGACTGGGGGTCCTCAAGAAACACCACGGGATAGATCGCCGCTGAGCGGGCGAACTCGTTGACCATGATGGAGGCGATGTTGAAACCCTTGGCGAAGGCGAAGCTGTCGATCGGCTTCACCTTCTTCTTGGCGTGGCGGTCACGGGTGACGGCTGCAAGCGTGCTGAACATGAACAATCCCTGAAAGTGATTGAAATCGTCTGACGTCGGAAGCGTACCATCCACCGACGCGAGTAAGTACGGCCTGCCCAGCGGAACGGTTCACCGGTCCAAGGACAGGTCGTTCGGAACAGGGCACCGTCCGGCGAAGGCGCTACAGACGGGCCTCAGAACCGCAGTCCGAGGGCCGCCAGCCCGGCCATGATTCCTACGGTGAGCGGATCCCGCAGTCGATCGATTGGCCGATGTGAAGCCGTCATGTCTCGGTGGCCGCTGCCCTTTCGCTGGACGAGGCCGCCGCACGCGATTACTGCCGCGGCGACGACGGCCTCGAACGAGAGGACGGTGGGCGTGGCCGCCTCGGCCGCGCGGATCATCAGAAAGACGGTCGTCTGTGCCGTGGCTGCCGCGAGTCCGACCCACCATCCGTGGCTGGCGACCGCGATCCAGGCGCA
>JBJTBB010000242.1:0-6044 GCA_046091125.1 Planctomycetaceae bacterium | reverse complement strand
GTCGTGGAAGTCGCCGTGAACGAGGATTTTCTCGAGCCCGCTCTTTCGGCCATCGCCGTGGCGGTCGGTCAAACGGCCGAGTCGACCCTGTCAGATGATTCGTCGGATCGTGGGGTTCGAATCGACGTCTTGACGATTCATGAAACAATTCAACTGTATCGAGCGGTGCGGGGTGCCGAGGCGATCTGAGGCGGTCGATCTCGATGAAGGCAGGACTCTCTGACGAAAGCGTCGCAATGACGACCGAACCGACGGACTATCCGACGATTCTTCTGGTGTCTCCCGACCTGCTGGCGACGAGCAGACTGGCCGCCGCCGCGAGGGACGTGCCGGCCCGCCTAGTCACGATTCGTTCGTTGACGCTCGAGGGCGATCGGATCCGTTCGGACATCGCGGGTGCGGGTCTCATTCTGCTGGATCTAGGTGGATTTGCATCGGACCCGGCTCCTGTCGTGGTCGCTCTGCGACGACTGTTGGGCCAGGAACCGACGCCGAGGATCGTCGCCTTCGGACCGCACGTGGCTCGCGAACGCCTTGCCGACGCCGTCGCCGCGGGAGCCGACCAAGCCGTGTCGAGGGGAGAACTCCTCGGCGGGTTCACGGCCCTCGCAAGACGGTGGCTCAGGCAGGCTGGCGACTAGCGCTCCCGCGAGAAACATGGCGACCGACACCGGGATGAATGCCTCATCAGGCTTCGCCCGGCAATTCGTTGAGTACGACTTCATCCAACTCGGTGCCGTCAACGTCGCGTCTGAGCAAAACGTAGATCGCCGTGACGACGGACCATACATAGGCCCACACGAACGCTCCGAGCATCGCCGTCAGGCATCGTCGCCAAAAGTCGAGCATGGACGTTCCCCAGGCAGCACTGGCCGATTCTCCGGCGGGCCGATCGATTCCACCCGCGTCAACTCCGCCCATGGCGATCCGCGAGAGACCCTCGAGAACGTCCGAGGTGCGATCATGCCCCATCCCCCAGCTGGCCGCCCAGACCGAAAGGCCGTTGGTGGCGTCAACGATCGCCGCCGCCGCGAACAATGACGGCACGAACACCACAACGGCGACCGCGAGGTAGAAGGCGTAGTGCAGTGGCCGCTGGAAGACGTAGGAGAACGCGCTGGAAATAGCCTGAAAACTGTCGCCTCGCTCGACGCCGATGCAGGCCACCATGAGAGGCCAACCGGCGACGAGCCCCAGCGCCAGTATCGCCACGATGAGTCCTCCCGCGAGGACGACCGGCCACACGGTCGCCACCACCGCCAAGCCCCAGTCGAATCGCATGAGCAGCCCGAGCAACATGCCGGGAACGGCGAGCAGCATCACACCCAGGAGGACGACCGCCGCTCCATTGAACGCCGCCGGCCACTTCGCGAGTCCGTAGGCGAAACTGCCAAACAGTCCCCGCGACTCCTCCCCCACGGAACGAAGGGCGACATAGCGGCTGATCGCGGTCCCGAAGATGGACCAGACGATCACGAACCATCCAATGCGAACGAGTGCCGTCGCAGCCTCCCCCAACGACGCGCTCGGATTGAACGGCGTCAGGATCGTTCCGCACCACTCGATCACGAATGTGGGCAAGGCGTCGATGAGCTTCGTCGACATTGGGAACGCCTCTCGCGACGGCGGCGACAGCGACATGGCTGGTGATCCACACTCACAGCCGTCGATCTCGATCAATCGGTCCACGACGGACCATCCGGCCCACACCGAAACGAACCCGGCCGTTGCCAGGAGAAGAACTGCGGGAGAAAACGCCCTGCCCGCTGCGGCGAAGAGATTCCACCATGGAAACGCGTCACTCCAGTGAATCTCATGGACGACGTGGGCCGATCCACGCTGAGGCGATTGACGACCGGACTCTAGCTGGGACGACTGATCGCTGGCGGTCTCGGACATTGAATTTTTCCGATCGGCGGGAAGGCAGGGGAGGGATCCGGTCATCCGGAACCAGGAGAGGAGTATAAACAGCCCGGCGGAGCGCCTGCCGCCGAACCCCTGTCGGCAGGCTCTGCGGAGCCATCGCGAACGACCGGCCAGCCGGCCCCCGCACCCGCATCATCGGCCGGGGGACGCCCCCTCGACGTCGTCGGACTCATCGTCGTCCACCGCGGCAGGAGGCAAGGGAAGCGCATGAGCCTCGTCCAGCCAACGGCCCAAATCAATCAGACGACACCGCTCACAGCAAAATGGAGGCGACGCCGCCGCAGCCAAATCAACCGGACCGCTGCAGGTGGGACACTTTGCCATACCGTGCGCCCGGAACCGAAGGTCAGGAACCCGATGAACCGCCCCCACTGGAGTCACTTTTTTTGGCGGATCCGCCGGCCCCACCACTCTCCGAACCACCCGAAGGCTTGGGTGATTCAGCCGCGGCACCCTTCTTGTAAGAATCACTCCGGTAATCGGTTTTGTAGAAGCCGGAACCCTTGAACATGATCGCGCCGCCGGAGCCGATGAGTCTCCGCAGTTTCTTCTTGCCGCACTCCGGGCAGGTCTTCTTCACCGGGTCGGTCATCGACTGGAAGAACTCGAAGGCATGCCCACAGGCGTCACAGACATAATCATAGGTGGGCATTTCAGGACTCCTTCGACACGATCACCTGAGCCGGCCGGACGACCCGGTCGTGAAGACGATACCCCCGACTCACCGCGGCCACCACATGGCCCGGCGTCGTGCCGGGGACAGTCTGCTGAAGGACGGCCTCATGGACCGCAGGGTCGAATGGCTGCCCTGCCGTGGCGATTTCATGGCAGCCATGGTCAGCGATGAGTTTCTCAATCTGCTGGGCGGTCATCTTGAATCCTGCCAGCAGACTGGTGGCGTCGGCACGGCTCTCGGCCGCCTCGACCGCTCGCAGCACGTTGTCCAGGACGGGCAACAGATCCCGCAGAAGATCGATCTCGCGATACACCCGCGATTCCTCAAGTTCGCGGCGGGATCGCTTTCGAACGTTGTCGAGCTCGGCCTGCGTCCGTAGGAGCCGGTCCTCGATCTCCGCCAGCTTCGCAGCCAGGCCGACACCTTCTGCCACGGAGTGGGCTGCGTCCCCGTGAACGTCTGGATCGAATGGAGACTGACCGGCTTCCCCTGTTTCGTGATTCATCATTCGTTCTCCACCATGTCTGCAACGTGACGCGTTCCTCGAACGGACGACTTTTTCGACCCTGGATCACTCGCGTCCACGCGGTCGCGATCGCTTCTCACGCGGCGGTGAGCCACTCGACTCTTTGACCGCATGCTCCGCGGCTTCAGATTCCGTGCCCGGTCCACCCTGGAAATAATCACCCAGTCGCTCGAAAAAACTCTTCCGTCTCGGGGTCACCGCGGCGTGTTCTTCGATGGCCAATTCCCGCAGGAGCGACTCCGCTTTGGGAGAGAGTGTCTTCGGGACGTCGATATGCACGTGGACGAGCAGATCGCCCATCCCACGGCCACGGACATCGGGCATCCCGAGGCCACGAAGACGCAGGATGTCGCCGTGCTGCGTACCCCTTGGCATTTCGACGGCCCGCGGTCCCTCGAGCGTGGCGACCTCGATCGATGCTCCAAGCGCAGCCTGAGAAAAGGTGATCGGCACCTCGCAAACGAGATCCCGACCCTGTCGCGAGAGCAGCGGATGCTCCTCGATCTCGATGACGCAGTAGCAATCGCCAGGTGGACCACCGGCCGCCCCTGGCTCGCCTTCTCCGGCCAACCGCACCCGGACGTCGGCGTCGACTCCGGCGGGAATCGTCACTCGTCGTTCGACCTGTTCGAGTTTCACACCCTCACCGGAGCACGCCCGGCAACGATCCCGCACGATTCGGCCGGCGCCTCGACAGGCCGGACAGGTCGACTGAAGGCGGAAGACGCCGGCTGACTGCAGGACCTGACCTTGTCCCCCACAGTAGTCGCAGATCTGCGGCGTCGAACCCGGACGTGCACCGGACCCGTCGCAGTCCCCACACGGCTCGTGCCGCTGGAAGGCGATGTTCCTCGTCGTGCCCTTGGCGGCTTCGAGGAGCGTCAGCCTCACCGGACAAAAGACGTCCCGTCCTTTTCGAGCCCGCTGACCCCGACGGCGGCCGCCAAGAGCCTCGCCGAACATGCCACCACCGAACAGGTCCCCGAATGCCTCGAAAATGTCGGAGATGTCGTTGAAGTCGTGGGTACCCCCTTGGAGCCCCGCGTGACCGTAGCGATCATAACGGGCCCGCAACTGCTCGTCGGAGAGCACCTCGAACGCCCGGGCGGCCTCCTTAAAACGGGCAGCCGCCTCTTCGTCCCCGGGATTGCGGTCGGGATGGAACTTCATCGCGAGGCGCCGATAGGCGTCTGCGATCTGCGATCGCTCCGCCCGCCTCTGCACCCCGAGCACTTCGTAGTAGTCCCGCTCCTGTGGCATAGTTTGAGCGATCGCCACTCCCGCGATCGTCCCGCGGCGGCACCAACCCCGGGAAACTCAACCGATCAGCGGACGCTCCCTTCGGCCCGCGGACGCTTGGCGTCGTCCTTATCGAGATTCGTCACAAGGGCCTCCGTGGTCAACAACAGCCCCGCGATACTCGCGGCGTTGGTAAGGGCGACCCGCACCACCTTGACCGGATCGATGATGCCGGCCTTCATCATGTCGACATACTGTCCCGTATTGGCGTCGTAGCCGATCGAGACGTCCCGCTCGGCGACCTCATCCGCCACCACGGACCCGTCGATGCCGCCGTTCTCTGCGATCTGGCGGATCGGCGCTTCGAGGGCACGCAGAATGATGTCGACACCGATTCGCTCGTCGCCCTTCGCCTGGCCTCGGGCCTTCTCCACCGCCTCTCGGCAACGCAGCAGGGCGACTCCGCCACCCGGCACGATCCCTTCTTCGACAGCCGCCCGGGTCGCGTGCAGAGCATCCTCCACGCGGGCCTTTTTCTGCTTCATATCGGCCTCGGTGCCCGCACCAACCGAAATGATCGCCACGCCCCCGGTCAGCTTCGCCAGTCTCTCCTGGAGCTTTTCCCGGTCGTATTCGCTCTCGGTCGCGTCGAGCTGGGAGCGAATCTGACCGACCCTCGCCTGAACGTCGGACTGCTTGCGCGCGCCCTGCACGATGGTCGTCTCGTTCTTGTCGACCGTGATGGATTTGGCCTTGCCCAGATGGGACAAGTCCAGGTTTTCGAGCTTCAGTCCGAGGTCCTCGCTGATGAGGGTGCCGCCGGTGAGCACCGCCACGTCGCCGAGCATCGCCTTCCGCCGGTCTCCAAATCCAGGAGCCTTGGCCGCACACACGTTCAGGACCCCCCGCAGCTTGTTGACGACGAGGGCCGTCAGGGCGTCGCCATCGACATCCTCGGCGATCACGAGCAAAGGCTTACCGACCTGCGCCACCTTCTCGAGCAAAGGGAGCAGGTCCCGGAGATTCGAGATCTTTTTCTCGTGAATGAGAATGAAGGCGTCATCCAGTTGGCAATCCATCTCAGAAGGCCGATTGATGAAGTATGGCGACACGAACCCCTTGTCGAACTGCATGCCATCCACGAACCGGACGGTCGTGTCGATGGTCTTTCCTTCCTCGACGGTGATCACCCCATCCTTACCGACCTTCTGAAGGGCCTCGGCAAGCAGGTCGCCAATGGCCCGGTCGTTGTTCGCACTGATCGCGCCAACCTGAGCGACTTCTTCCGGCCGCTCCACCTTCTTGGCGATGGAATGAAGCCGTTCGACTGCCGCGGTGACGGCCTTCTCAATGCCGCGGCGGACGGCCGTGGGATTGCTCCCGGCGGCGACGTTGCGGCTGCCTTCCCTGAAAATCTCACGGGCAAGCACAGTGGCGGTCGTGGTCCCGTCGCCCGCGCGGTCGGACGTCTTCGACGCCACTTCGTTCACCAGCTTCGCCCCCATGTTCTCGAAGCGGTCCTCCAGGTCGACCTCTTTCGAGACGGTCACGCCGTCCTTCGTGACGGTGGGTCCGCCGAACGATTTGTCGATGATCACGTTGCGACCGGTCGGCCCCAGCGTGACGGCCACCGCATTGGCCAGTTTGTCCACGCCTTGGAGCATCTTGGCCCGCGCC
>JBJTBB010000241.1:0-7690 GCA_046091125.1 Planctomycetaceae bacterium | reverse complement strand
CAGACGTGCGGATCGCATCTCCGGAAATCGACGAACTGGTGCGGCAGACGGTGTCGCTCATGCCCGCCGATCTGGCGACCGCGCTTTCCGCCGACGAACTCGTCGATTTGGTGGCCTACCTGCAGACGCTGCGAAAGAAGGAGTGAGAGGATGACCTCTCAGGCTGGAGGCACATGCGCGTGCTGATGGTCGCGAGCGAGGTGACCCCCCTGGCGAAGACTGGGGGCCTCGCGGATGTCGTTGGATCGCTGCCCCAGGCGTTGCGGAGACTGGGGTGCGAACCATCCGTCGTGATGCCGGCCCATCGGACTGCACTCGGTGGGATGATTCCGATTGGTCCATCCGGTATCGCCTTCGAGGTGCCCGTCGGTCAGCGGAACACCCGCGTTGAGATTCTCACTGGCGATCTACCGGGTGGGGTGCCGGTCTATCTCGTAGGCCACGAGTGCTTTGATCGGCCCGGCATCTATGGTGAAGGAGATGAATACGCCTACAACGCCGAGCGATTCATATTGTTTTGTCGCGCCGCGGTGGAACTGGCAAGCCGCCTCGATAGTCCGGTTGATGTCTTCCACTGCCACGACTGGCAGGCCGGGCTGGTGCCGGCGTATCTCCGAACGCTCTACTCCCGTTCGCCGAGCGTTCTGAATGCCAGATGCCTGCAGACGATCCACAATATCGGTTATCAGGGCACGTTCTGGCACTGGGACATGCTCCTCACCGGGCTGGATTGGCGGTATTTCAACTGGCGGCAGATGGAGTTTCACGGCCAGTTGAGCCTTCTCAAGACCGGGATCGTCTTCGCCGACGCCGTGAGCACTGTGAGCCCGACCTACGCCCGAGAGATCCTGGAGTCGCCCGGTGGCTGCGGCCTGGAGGGGGTGCTCGCGTCGCGCCCCGATGGCGTCACGGGCATCGTCAACGGAATCGACACCGCGATCTGGAATCCGCGGATCGATCGATTCATTCCTCAGCCTTATGCCGATCACGACTTCACCTTCGGCAAGCAGGCTGCGAAGACCGCGCTCGCGGCTCGATTGGGTGGGCCTGCGCCCGATCGGCGGCCCTTGGCGGCATTCGTCGGCAGGCTCGCGTCACAAAAAGGCGTGGACCTGATTCTCGAACTTGTGCGACGGTTCACTTCGACGAGGAGATGTCGATTCTTCATCTTGGGCTCGGGAGATGGCTCGATCAGCGAGTCGCTCAGGCGATTGGCCGCCGAGCATCCAGGGGATCTCGATGTCGTGATCGGGTTCGACGACGCGCTCGCGCACATGGCTTTCGCAGCAGCCGATCTCGCGCTGGTGCCGAGTCTCTACGAGCCCTGCGGTCTGACCCAACTTTACGCTCTCGCCTACGGTGCCATGCCCGTGGTGCGGGCCACCGGCGGCCTCGTCGATACCGTCGTCGATGCGACCGACGAGAACGTGCGGGAGGGCACGGCCACTGGATTCTGCTTCGTCCCCTTCGATGCGTCGGCTCTGGAGCAGGCGATGAATCGCGGCCTCAAGGTGCTCGCCGACCACGATCATCACCTGTCGATCGTGCGGTGTGGCATGCGACAGGATTGGTCGTGGGAGTACAGCGCTCGACGGTATCTCGAACTTTACGAACGCCTCGTGCGGACGCCGGTGGCGGATCAGGCTCCGTGAATAACCCGTCCGAAGGAATGACGGGTCGTCGCTGGTCGGGGGCGCATCCATACCGCCCAGGCTCCGCATGCTGCGGCATCGCGTCTCAGCCGATGCCGCAGGGGCTCCACGTTGCCGATGCCATCCTCCCCGCCCACTTTTCGGCCAATGAGCCGGCGGTCCGTCGGTCGATGTTCTTCTCGTCCAGGGAGGCGTCCCAGGAGACTGACGATTCGAAGGGGGAGCGATGAACAGCCGCCCGTTCATGTTGGTGTTGCTGCTATCCGTTGGTTCGACCGGGACGCTGCTCGCCGGGGACCCGGTTTGCCAAGCATTCCACCGTATGTTCCACATGCCGAGTTGGAATGGCTCGGGTTGTGGACCACGATATTTTGGCGCCCGTCACGAGGAATCGAACTGTTGCGATCCCTGTGACTGCCGCGCCCGTTGGGTCGACTGCCATGGCAATCGGCAGTTGCCCGACATGCTCGCGCCGTGGCAATTGCCGCCGAACAGGGGCTTCCAGCCCGCCGAGCATTTCGGCTGGATGCCGGACCATGACTGCGAGAGTTGCAATCACCATGCCCGCGGCGGCAGGCTCTTCGGCTGGCACTGGTGGTAGGCGGCGAGCGCCGCCGCGAAGGTGACCGGGTCGTTCCGTTGCCGGCAGGCCTTCAAGAGAAGATCCCAGCGACCAGCTGTCGTAGCGAGTTCGACGAGTGACGGCACGAGACCGGTCGAGGGCTGCCCTGCGCGATCCTCCGGGCTCGGGAGAATCTGGATTGCCGCGTCGAGTGCGTCCGACGCCAGACCCGTACGGGCAAGAAGCACCACGAGCCATTCGGCCGGAAGGCTCTCCCCCGGCGCATCGTCCGCCTTGCGCCTGAAGTAATCCACCGCCTTCTGCACGTCGTGTCCGAGTTCCGCGCTGAAGAAGAGCCGCGATGCCTCGGCCAGTTCCTCGAACGGCGGTTCGCCCGCCATGAGGAGATCGGCAGGTACATGGCCGGCATAGACCGCGAGTTCCAGTGCCCGACCGATCCGAGCCGGATCGATGCATTCCCGCGCGATCAGCAACACGTTGTTGAGATGCGAAACGTCCACGTGGAATCCCGTCGTGATGCGGGCTCGTTCGGCCGCCGAGATCATTTCGGGGATCGTCGGCGCAGCCTGCGTGGCTGCTTCCCTCGACGGCACGGGGACACCCTTTTCGGCAAGTTCCGCCGCGAGCCGAACCTCGCACTCGCCGTGCAGATGATCGACGAGTGCGTCAGCCGCCGAACGGCGGCGAGCTGGTGGCAGCCGTGACACCGCCTGCATGTAGGCGGTGATGCCGCTGCAGGTGCCATGGTCCTCGAGCACGAGCCGGATGCCGAGTGCCGGGTCGAGGCCCTCGAACAAGCTCAACTGCATCGCCTCGCCTCGGACGCCCTCGCGGTTGGGAAGATCCATCCGGTCCGCCACCTCGGCCAACCGTGCAGCGATCTCTTCATGCTCGGCCGCGGCCCGCAGATACATCCATGCCGCACCGATGTGTCCCTCCTCGAGCAAGGGCCAGCCGGCCTCGCGGCAGGCCGCGATCGATCGCTCGTCGAAGGACTCGCGGGCATCTCCTTCGAGGCGACCGAGGTCTCCCGTGAGCGGAAGACCAGCGGCCAGTCTGGATTCCAGCATTCGCACGTCGAAAAGAGCATGCCATCGACGGCTGGCGATACAGTCCGACGCGAGGCTTTCGAGCATCGATGGAATACCGGAGGATGCCGCCGCATCGATCAGCCGGTCGAAGAGTGCGTCGGAGTGCTGTGGGGCTTCGGGTGGCATGTCGTCTCCTCGGTCGTGAAGGTTCATGCAGGGCGGATCGCATCGTTCCTGGAATTCGGCTGTCCGGATCGTTGACGGAGGGCCTCGTAGGAGAGCACGGCGGCCGTGGCGGCGACGTTCAGGCTGTCGGCCCCGCCCAACATCGGCAGGGCCACCGGTTCGAGGTTGAAGAGGCCTCTGGCAGAAGCCAGTTCCCACTCCGGTGACAGACCGTGTGCTTCACTTCCGAGCACGATGGCGACGGTTCGGCCGAGATCGGCTTCGTACCAGATTCGACCTGCATGGGGCATTGCGGCGACGACGGGCAACCGTGTACGACCACACCAGGCGACCGCCTCCTCGGTGGTCGCCACCGCGAGCGGAACCACGAAGACGGTGCCGAGGCTCGCGCGAATCACGGCGGGGTTGGCGGGGTCGGTACCGCCGCCCACCGCGATCACGGCGCGAACGCCCGCGGCGTCGGCGGTGCGGAGGATGGCCCCGAGGTTGCCGGGCTTCTCGATTCCCTCGACGATCAGGATCGGTGCCATCGATGCCTGCGACGGGCCAGAGGCATCCGGCGCGTGGACTCGCGCATGTCGGTCGAGATGCCCGTCGGCAAGCGCACGACCGCGGAACCGGACCACCGCCACGAGTCCTTCGTGACGGTCTCCAAAGGCCACCTTGGCGAACGCCCGCGGGGACAGTCGCGTGATCATCGCACCATGATCACGGGCCGCTGAAAGGATCGACGCGATGGGTCGATCCCGGCCGGACGACCAGGGATCGGAGCCACTCGGCCCAGTCGAATCACCCGCGGTGGCAGCTGGTTGGTCATCGAAGAAGACCTGCTCGATCGCATGTTTCCCATCGATCGCCCGCGCGATCTCCCGAAGGCCGTCGACGAGCGTCAGGCCGCTGGCGCGCCGATCCGCGGCGTTCCGAAGTGCCACCGCGGCCCGCACCCGGGGATTCGACGGGCTCGTGATCGTTTCATATTCATGCATCGGATGACTGTCTGGGAGAGAGGCGGGCAAAATGCCCGAGGCCCAGCCTCCTACCGGAACCATCCTCGCATGCAAGCGCACCCGATTCGACCCTCGCATGCGACCTCGCCGCCACGGGCATGGATTCGACGAGGGCGGCGAGTCGGCGATTATCCCAGCCCGGCGTGTGGGAAGTGACGAGCACGATCGGGGAGGGATGGTCGATGAGTCCGGCGGCCATCTCGACGAGTGCGGGCAGATCCTTCTCGATCGAAAACGCCTGCCCATTCGGTCCGTGGCCCCACGAGGGTGGGTCGAGAACGATTCCGCGGAATCGCTCGCCTCGGCGCGCGAGCCTCGCCACGAAGGCCGGACAATCGTCGTGGATCCAGCGGATCGCCGACCCGGCAAGTTCGCTCGACGAGGCGTTGTCACGAGCCGTTCGGATCGACTGTCGGGAGGCGTCAACGTGCGTGACGCAGCCGCCCGCCGCGGCCGCGGCGAGCGTGGCGACACCGGTGTGCGCGAAGAGCGAGAGAATCCGATCGCCCGGCTCGAGGACTCCCGCCAGCCAGCGGGAGACCTCGACGTGTTCGAGAAACAACCCGACCTGTCCGGAGGGCGAGGGCCTAAGGTGCAGCACGAGTGACGTCGTCAGCCTGCCCCCAGGCAACGGCACGCTCGCCATCCAAGGGTCGGGCAGAGGCCGCGATGCGTGCCACTCACCGTCCGCGTAGCGCAGGGACACCTCCGCCCAGGCCGCCCCAGACAGCCGGAGACCTGTGGCGGCTGGGTGGGGTCTGTCTACGAGAACGCCGCCGAACTGTTCGAGCCGACGGCCCTCACCAAAATCGACCAGCGTCGCCGTCGAGTCGACTGTCACGAAGCGTCGCGGCTCCCGCCGGCCGCACGGCCCCGCTTCGCGGCAGATCGCTGCTTTGATGACCGTCGCCCCGACCGCTTGGCATCCGCACCGCCCGCGGAATCGCCATCGCCCAGGGGTTTCTGGTCCTCCTGGGACACGATGATGCAGTTCTCGCCGAGGTCGAGATCCTCATCCTCGTCGATCGGTCGCCCGCGATCGTCGAGCTTCATGTCAGCCTCGGCAGTCTTCTTTTTCGCGACGGCCAGCAGCTGTTCGTAGAGGTTGCCGCGGTCCACGCCGTTGATCTGCGAGACGGCCGTGGCGACCTCTCCGAGATAGCGAAGGAAGATCTGACGTCGCTGACCCTCCTGGGCGACCCGCAGACGCCTTCGGAGGAACATCCCGAGCTTGCGCCCCACCGCCTGCAGGGCGAGTCGGATCTCCTTCTGGATCTCCGGGTAGTGGGCGATCGCCTCCTTGGACTCGCTCGTGAAGGGCACCCAGACGCTTCCCACATGCACCATCACGGTCACCGGGCCGGATGGAAGACTGCCCCGGGACTGGGAGAGCCCGTAGGACCGCCAGTTCGTCGACAAGATCGTCTGGGTCACCGCGCAGGCGGCATGCTGGACCTGCAACGGCACACGGTTGGCGAACCTGAGCACGCTCATGCTCTGCCCCTCGTCGATGCTGACGTTTTGCATCGCCTGATGCAGCGAGTCGAGTTGCTTGCGAGAAAGTTTCGAAGGGGACTGCCTGGGGGCCAGTTCGGCCTCTTCGAGAATCTTGTCGGCACCCTCGCCCCCCACACCGGCGAACGTCGTGGTGAGAAACTGCCGCAGGCTGCGGGAGTCGCTCTCGGATGCCAGTTCACCGAGCGCGTCCCTCGACACACGTTGGGCGGATGCCACGCCTCCGTAGGCAAGCGCCGCTTCGATCTGGAAGGGGTTCCCGCGGTACACCCCGGGAGGACGGGTGGCCGCGGTGAAGAACTCGCCGGGAACCACCTGCCGCAATCCGGCGAGTAGTCGCTGTTCACCGATCGGAACAATGCAGTCGGTGGCCGGCGGAGGAATGCGCGTCTCCTGAATCGCCTTGTAGAGGGCATCGGCCTCACCACGGCCGAGGCGGCCAGTCGTCGCACGGCTCGAGAGCTTCGCGGTCTCGCTGAGTTTCCGGGCGGTGCCCGACGAGACCCTCGAGAACGATTGGGTGAGGAATTGCGCCAGCGAAAGCTTCGGATGCTCCTGCAGCATCGTCACGAGTCGGCCAAGTTCGACGCCGTACGGATGCGGCTTGATCTCCTTCGGTTCAGGGGGCAGCTCATCGCTGACCCGCTCGAGGGTCCTCGTCTGACCGTCGGGCCCGATGAAGTGGACACGAGCGTGAGGATTAGCGATTACCGTCTGCTCGAGATACTCCTCCACGCTGCCGCGGCCCCGTTGAAACTTCGCCTCCATCTCGATGGTGACGCGGGTGCCGTGCTGGACGGGTTCATCCCGATCATTGACCGCGACCCATTCGATCGCGTGCTTTCTCATCAGCTCATCGCCACCCTTGCCCGGTGGGATGTCGACCCCTTCCCCCCTGCCGTTGAGGATCTCGGGCTGGTTGGTCTTCGTGTCGATCCTCAATTCGTAGTAGTGGGCAGGATGCTTCAGTTCGATCTTGGAAACGATCTTGACGGGCTTGCCGGTCGTGAGCACTCCATACATGCCCGCCGCGGAGATGCCGATGCCCTGCTGTCCCCGGCTCATCCGCAAACGATGGAACTTCGATCCGTAGAGAAGCTTCCCGAAGATGAGCGGAATCTGTTTGCGGACGATGCCCGGGCCGTTGTCCTGCACGCTCATTCGGAAGCGGCTGCCGCTCTCCCCAACCTGCTCGATGCGGACCCAGATCTCCGGTAGGATGCCCGCCTCTTCGCAGGCATCGAGCGAGTTGTCCACCGCCTCCTTGACGCTCGTGAGCAGCGCCTTGCGGGGCGAGTCGAAGCCGAGCAGGTGGCGGTTCTTCGCGAAGAACTCGCTGACCGAGATGTCGCGCTGCCCGGCGGCGAGTGCCTGGGCCGTGGCCCGCCGCTTCGTGGCCGGCTTGGCGACGACCCCGGCGGTCCGCGGCGCTTCGGCTGCGGGCGCGGGCTCGGCAGCCGGTGCAGGCTTCGGTTTCGAGCGTCGCTTCGTCGCAGTGGCCATGGACCGTCCGTCGGGAACTCGATGCCCCAGACTGTGATCGCAGCCGTGAGGCTTGGCAAGAGGGGGAAAATTTGCCGGTCGGCGAAAGCCTGCGGCCGGCCGTCCCCGCTGGTCGCCGCGGCGTGAAGGTGTGCCTGTCGGGCAGAACCGGCACAGCCGCGTCGGACGGAGTCAACTGGCCCGCGGCCCGGAGTCGAAAGGCTTTCCCAGTGG
>JBJTBB010000240.1:0-14921 GCA_046091125.1 Planctomycetaceae bacterium | reverse complement strand
ACGCCCCTCCCCGCCCCGTGAACGTGAAATCGACATACAGGTCGAGACCCGCGGCATCGAGCCGGCGCAGGTAGTCGCGATAGATGTCGCCCATGCGCGGGTCCTGTGAGGCGGCGTAGAAAACGTTTTGATACGGGGCGTTGCGGCCGTCGAGGTGGTGCCCTCCCTCGTATGCCACGACCTGGATGTCGCGGCCAAGCCGGCTCGTCCAGATATCGGCCAGCGCCTGATGCGCCGTCACGTTGTTGATTGAAAAGTCGATCGCCGAACGGGTGTCGGTTAGCACCTGATCGACGGTCGTTGAGGTGGTGTACGAATTCCGTTGCTCACCCGATGGGCTGAAGTAGGGAGCGATGGCGATGGCATCGAACGAGCCACCCATGCTTTCCACGATCCGCGCCGTCACCCAATCGTTGGCGGAAAAGCCCCCTGCCACGCGCACGATCCGCTGTCCCTGTCCGGCGAAGACCTGCGACCAGATGTCGAGGTCTCGCTTCGCCTCCCGGCCGGCGATCTGCCAGTGTGAAAGCCCCGCGTTCTCCGGCAACCGGGTCTGCTCGACGACCCATTGTGTGGCCTCGAATCCCCAGGCGAAGTTCCAGATCTCATTGGACCACTCGACGTAGGCCTTCCGCCCGGGCTCGAGATGATCACGGACGTAGGTCGCGAAGTTGCGCACGAACGTGTCGTCGGCCATGTGCGGCATGTTGAACCAGGGGTCGGCGTCGAGATCGTTGGCCAGCTGCACCATGTGCTCGAGTGACATGCCGTTGGCCAGGGGCTCGCTCCATGAGCCGTTGATGCCCGAACTCTGCCGGATGTCGCTCGCGTCGCGGCGATCGGCCCAGGTGCGGATATCGGAGGTGTTCGTCTCCTGCGCCTGCATGAAACGGATTACGCCGAAGGGAGCGAGCCGTTCTCGGAAGAGCGGATGGAAGGGGGAGAATGCGGCACCCGGCTGCCACCGCTGGCCGGCGAACGACTGTCCCTGCCATTCGGGCATCCAGACCCGGAAGTTGCGGACAGGGTCGGTCGGACTCGTCTCCTCGATCCTCAGATAGATGCCACCGTTACCCGGCGTGACCGTGAGGTCGGCGTAGTTCATCCCGCTGGTCGTGCGACCGCTTGCTGCCGCCCTCGCGTCCATGCCGAATGTGACCCGGCCCGTGCCCTCCCACTCGGCGCGATAGGTGCCGCCCGGATAGGCGGCGTTGATCTCGCGGAACATGAGCGTGCCGGCCATCTGTCGCATGGTGCGGCCGGAGGCGTTCGTGAACGTCGTCAGTCGCGTGACGTTGCCGTTGGCATCCACCTGGACGGGGTTGGTCTGGCCGACGTCCCAGGTCATCTGCCCCGTGGCCGTGTCGACCGCGTGTGTGATCCATCCGCGGGAGGCCTGAAAGACGTCGGTGAACGTCCAGGCTGGCGACCAGTCCACGACGTTTTCGATATTCATGCCCACCTGCATGTGGCCTGTTGGGGTGGCGGCCATGGCGAGCCTTGGTTCGAGCGTTTCCAGGGTCAGCCGGGCACCTCTGTGGGCGCGGCTTTTTGCGGCGCGCGAGGCATTCTTGTGGGAGATGGTTGGTCGGGAGACTTCGAAAAATCCGTTCATGACTGCCTCCACAGCGGGAAAACGCCGGTTGAAAGCCTGTTTTGACACCCTGAAGGTCACCGGATGACCGAGGCCGATCCCGATCCCGTTTCCTCGGACGGCAATGGACGCAAACCGCGTGCCGCGATTTGGTTCGAACCGAGCCGGGGCAGCTTCGGTTTCAGAACGAGCAGCGATCGCATGCCGTGGGGACGGACCCACGGTCGCGTCACCTTCCGGCGGTTGCGGGGATCGGCTCCTCGGAGATCGATGCCTCGCGACCGAGCCGGTGCCGGTCGATGAACTGCTTCGTCCGCAGGATGATCTCGGGATTGGCGAAGCCGCCATGGCCGCCATCCTGGATCGTGAGCACGAGGCACTCGACGCCCGCCGCCTCGCACGCCTCGTCCAGTTTGGTCGACTGGCTGTAGGGGACGAGTGGATCAGCCGTTCCGTGGATGCAGATCACCGGCGCATCGTCCTTCGAGACGTGCGTCACGGGCGAAGCTTCTCGAGCAATGTCAGGAACTGCGTCGGGTCTGCCACCGAGAAGCTTGCTGACGAGATCCTTGGCCGTGCCATTGGCCTCCTCGATGTGGAGAAAATCGGTCGGACCGAACTGATTGACGACACAGGACACGTGCGTCGGTTGATCACGATGCTCACCGAGGGTGCCTTCGATGTCGGCTATGCCACAGGTCGTGCCGAGGAGGCAGACGAGATGTCCCCCGGCTGATGAACCTGCAACGCCGATACGATCGGGATCGATTCCATAGGTCGCGGCGTTCCCTCGCAGCCAGCGGATGGCGGCCTTGCAGTCGTGGATCTGCGCCGGCCAGATGGCCTCGTCGGTAAAGCGATAGCCCACCGAAGCAATGGCGTACTCGCCCGACTGGACGAGCGGTAACAGGATGGTTCCGGCCCGCTTACTGCCCGCCCGCCAACCTCCGCCGTGGATGAACACCAGCAGCGGCAGACTTCTTTCGGTGATCTTCGTGGGCAGGTAAAGGTCGAGTTGCTGGCGGGGGTTGTCGGTGGCGGCATACGGGATGTCGAACTCGGCTCGCACGCCCTCTGGCAGCTTGGGCAACGCTTCGGCGGCGATGCACGACGAGCCTGAGCCACCCGACGCCACGGCTACGGCGACCACTGCGAGCACCCGAATGAATTGACACATGACCACCTCCACAAGGACCAGACGCCCCCAACTCGAAAACGGGCGAAATGACCGTCCATCGGTTGAGACCGCCCCCGTAATATATCTCTGCAGTTTGGCAAGGAACGGAATTCGTCGCGATACAAGGGGACGAGGATGCAAGACGAGGAGCGTATTTCCATGAGGCAGTCCTTTTGGGTCATCGTGGTTCTCGCAGGCTGCCTCGCGGGAGCCGCGTCCGCCGACGAGCCCGAGCGCGTCGGGACGTCATCGGATGGCCGCTCCGTCACGCCTGTCAACCAGGTGCTGACGCCCACCGGTCGCCAGGTGATGCTGCCGGGACTGAGGCCGCAGGCGCTCGCCCTCTCCCCGGACGGCGGTCTGCTCGTGACGTCTGGCAAGACGAATGAAATCGTTGTCATCGATCCGGCGTCTGGAGCGATCCTCGCCCGGGTCAAGCCCCCCGCCGACGACGTGGCGAAGCCACCCGCTGACGCGGAGTCGGCCCGGAACCTAGCCCCCGACACGAAGGCGATCGAGAGCTTCACCGGCCTCGTCTTTTCGCCGGACGGTTCAAGGCTCTACATGAGCAACGTCCATGGATCGATCAAGGTCTTCGCCGTCAGAAGCGGCATCATCATGGCGTCGCACAGCATCCGGCTTCCATCGGCCGGCGCGCCCCAGCGGAAGGCGGAGATTCCGTCCGGGCTTTCGGTCAGTGAGGATAGCCGCATGCTCTACTTGTGCGGCAACCTTTCGAATCGACTGTACGAGATCGACACCGCCACGGGTGAGGTATCCCGCACCTTTGATGTCGGCGTCGCCCCCTACGACGTCGTCCTGGCGGGTAAGAGGGCCTTCGTGAGCAACTGGGGTGGCCGTCGCCCCGGTCCCGGCGATGTCACCGGTCCAGCTGGCAAGGGCACCACCGTGAGGGTCGATCCAGGGACGCACGTCGCCAGCGAGGGATCGGTCAGCATCGTCGACCTGACCGATGGCTCGGTCCGTGAGACGCTCGTGGGTCGCCACGCCTCGGCACTCGCCGTCTCACCGGACGGTCGTCATGTCGTCTGCGCGAATGCCGCATCGGACACCCTGTCGATACTCGACGCGTCCAACGGGACCGTCGTCGAGACGGTGTGGACGAAGCGGACGCCGGCCGATCTTTTTGGTTCCTCGCCCAACGCCCTGGCCTTCGATGCGGACGGCTCTCGGTTGTTCGTCTGCAACGGCTCGCAGAACGCGGTCGCCGTGCTCGAGTGGAATCCGTCCGAGAAGGGGGACACGCGGCTTGTCGGGATGATCCCCGTGGGGTGGTATCCCGGAGCGATCGTCTTCGATACCGGCCGGCGGCAGGTGGCCGTCGCGAACGTCAAGGGTCTGCCGACCGAGACGAAGCGACAGGGGAAGGGCATGGGCTTCAATGCGCACCAATACCACGGATCGGTTTCCATCGTCCCGCTGCCCGACGCGTCCACGCTTGCGGCCCAGTCAGAGATCGCCGCGCGCAACATGCGCGCGCCGGCGATTCACGACGCGTTTCTTCCGCCCCGGCCAGGTGTCCCGGCGAGGGCGGTCCCCGAGCGGATCGGGGAACCGAGCCTCATCGAGCATGTCGTGTACGTGATCAAGGAGAATCGCACGTACGACCAGGTGCTCGGTGATCTGCCAAAGGGCGACGGCGATGCCGACTTGTGCATCTTCGGCGAGGCGATCACACCCAATCAGCATGCACTGGCCACCGAGTTCGTCCTGCTCGACAACACTTACTGCTGTGGCATCCTCTCCGCCGATGGCCACAACTGGAGCACCTCGGCGGTCGCCACCGACTACCTCGAGAGGAGTTTCGCTGGATTTCCACGCAGCTATCCCGACGGGATGGGGCCCGGAGAGATCGACGCGCTGGCATACTCGCCCGCTGGATTCATCTGGGACAGTGCCCTTCGTCATGGACGGACCATCCGTAACTACGGTGAGTTCATGATGCCGGCGGTCCGCTGGAAGGACGCCGCGCGAAAGGGATCGCCGGACTATCTCGCCTGCTATGCGGCCTGGAAGGCGGGGCCTGAACAGGGGGACGTGCTCTTTTCGTGCGAGCCCGCCATCGAGTCGGTGAGGCCCTTCTCGGCACGGGACACGGTCGGTTGGGATATGCGGGTGCCGGACCAGTTTCGTGCCGACGTGGTCCTCCGTGAATTGGCGGCCTGCGAGCGAGATGGAACGTATCCGAACCTCGTGATTATCTGCCTCCCCAACGATCACACGAGTGGCACCGCCCGTGGTAGCCCGACTCCGGCGTCGTGCATGGCCGACAACGATCTTGCCTTCGGACGACTCGTCGAATCGCTCTCGAAGAGCCGTTTCTGGTCGAAGATGGCGGTGTTCGCCATCGAGGATGATCCGCAGGCCGGATGGGATCACGTCAGCGGCTATCGTACGACCTGCTACGTCGCGAGCCCGTTTGCGCGGCGTGGTGTCACCGTGAGCACGCAGTACAACACGACGAGCATCCTCAGAACCATCGGGCAGATCCTCGGCCTGCCGCCGATGAACCAGTTCGATGCGTCGGCGACGCCCATGTTCGATTGCTTCACCGACGAGGCGGATCCCCGTCCATTCACGGCGCGGCCGGCGGGTGTGGCGCTTGACGAGATGAATCCGGCGCCGCAAGCCATCCAGGATCCCGCGCTTCGCGCGGCGGCGATCGCCAGTGCCGCCATGAACTTCCAGGAGATCGACCGGGCCCCCGAGGACGCGCTCAACAGGGTGCTGTGGAACGCCATGAAGGGTTCGCGTGTGCCCTATCCTCTGTGGGCGGTCGGTCCCGGCGACGACGATTGATCGATGGCCCGAGACGCCGGACTCCATGGAACGCCGTGAGCCTTCGCGTCGATCCACGGCGAACCGTTCACGGGCCGGCGGTGGTTTCGTTCAACTTCGGCCGAGGGGACCGCCCCGCGATACACCCGTGCAGGATCGGCCGATCCGTTTTTTCCCCGGCGCCCTTCGGCGGGCTATTCTTGAAGTGGCCGTGATGAAACAGTCGTTCACTATCCGGGGAGCGGTGATGCAGGCGGGCTTCGGCCCGCTTCTGGTGACGCTCGCAGCAGCCGCGGAGCCGGCGGCGATTGATTTTAACCGTGACATCCGGCCGATCCTGTCGGAGAACTGTTTCTATTGCCACGGACAGGATGCCGG
Organism: Planctomycetaceae bacterium; assembly: GCA_046091125.1. Classification (GTDB taxonomy): domain Bacteria; phylum Planctomycetota; class Planctomycetia; order Pirellulales; family UBA1268; genus UBA4655. Next base: position 8,973 of record JBJTBB010000240.1, on the reverse strand, counting down.
CAAGCGGCAGGCGGAGTTACGTCTGGACCTGCGAGAGGAGGCGATGACCGCGGGAGCGATCGTGCCGCACGACACCGCCGGCAGCCTGATCCTGGAGAGAGTCCATTCCCAGGACCCCGATCTTGTCATGCCGCCGCCGGGTTCGAACCGACGCCTGACGGCTGACCAGAAGAATCTGCTTTCTCGGTGGATCTCAGAGGGGGCGGCGTATCAGCCGCACTGGGCCTTCGTGGCACCGACTCGTCCCGAGCCGCCCCCGATCGTCGAGGGAACTCCCCACTCGAACTGGCCGCGAAACCCGATCGACCGCTTCATCCTCGAAAGGCTCGTGGAGCATGGAATCGCACCTTCGCCGGAGGGCGATCGAGCCACGCTGATCCGCAGGCTCCATGCCGACCTCGTGGGGCTGCCCCCTTCGCCCGCAGAGGTCGATGCGTTCGTGTCGGATCCCTCGCCGGACGCCTACGAGCGACTCGTCGACCGATTGCTCGCGAGCCCCCACTCTGGCGAGCGGATGGCGATCGACTGGCTGGATGCGGCGAGGTACGCCGATTCCAACGGCTTCCAGCAGGACGGCGACACATGGCAGTGGATCTGGCGGGACTGGGTCGTGAAGGCGCTCAACGACGACATGCCCTTCGATCGATTCTCTACGGAACAACTCGCGGGTGACCTGCTGCCCAACGCCACCGTCGAACAGCGAGTTGCGACCGGATTCAACCGCAATCACCTCCTCAATGGCGAGGGAGGTGCGATCGCCGAGGAGCAACGGTTCAACAACCTCTTCGACCGTGTCGATACGACGAGCACGACCTGGCTCGGCCTGACCATGGCCTGTGCCCAATGTCACGACCACAAGTACGACCCGCTCACGATGGTCGACTACTACTCGTTGCTCGACGCGTTCAACCGCGTTCCCGAGTCCGGCGCGCCGACTCGATTTTCGGCTCGGATCCGCGTGGCACCGCCGGTGGTCGACATGCCAACCGCGGAGAACACCGCCCATCTCGGGGAACTCGAGAAACGGATGAAGGATCTCGAGGCGGCGGCCAAGCCGGTGATCGACGCGGCCTACGCCTCCTGGAAGACGGGCCTGTTCGCCGACGGGGAACCGGCAGACGGACGCGACCTGCCCCGCAATCTGACACCGCTGCTTCGGAAACCGGGGGGGGAGCGGACCGAGGACGACAAGAAGTCGATCGAGTCGCAACTGAGGCGATTCTTCGATGACACCGTCAAGGGCGGCATCGTCAAGGAACTTCCCCAGGTGGTCGCCTACGAGGCCTCTCGGCAGGCGTACGAGGAGTACAAGGGCGATCGCATTCCGCGGGTGATGGTGATGAGCGACGAGCGTCCGCGGGAGACGCGTGTGCTCGACCGGGGCGACTATCTCTCGCCCATGGGCGAGAGGCTCACGTTCACGACCCCAGCGTTCCTGCCACGGCCGCTGGAAGGCGCTTGCGCCGACCGGCTCGGCCTGGCCCGGTGGCTCTTCCTACCCGAGCATCCCCTCACTGCCCGCGTGCAGGTCAACCGGATGTGGCAGCGATTCTTCGGAACGGGGCTCGTGAAGACCGCCGAGGACCTCGGTGTGCAGAGTGAATATCCGCTGCATCGCGAGCTACTCGACTGGCTGGCGGTCGAGTTCCGGGAGTCGGGATGGAGTCAGAAGCACATGCACCGGCTGATTCTGGGAAGCGCGACCTACCGTCAGGCCAGTCGAGTCACGTCCGCGCAATTGGCGATCGATCCCGAGAACAGGCTGCTCGGTCGGTCGACGCGGTTTCGCATGCCGTCGATGGTGCTGCGGGATTGGGCGCTGGCATCGGCTGGCCTCCTGGATCGTCGCATCGGAGGGCAGCCGGTCTATCCGTACCAGCCTGACGCGATTTGGGAGGCCCTGGCGATCACGAAGGAGAGAGACTTCACCTATCCTTCGTCCCACGGGGCCGATCTCTACCGCCGAAGCCTCTACACCTTCTGGCGGCGGACCGTGGCGCCGGCCAACATGTTCGACGCGGCCAATCGCCAGACCTGCACCGTTCGCGCGGGCCGAACGAGCACCCCGCTGCACGCCCTGACCACACTCAACGACCCCACCTGGGTGGAGGCGGCTCGGGTGTTGGCTGAGCGGTGCATGCGGGAGGCGGTCGAACAGGACCGCCGGCTCTCTTTCGCCTTCCGTTTGGTTGTCGGCAGACATGCCGCTGATGACGACATCGCCGCGCTGTCACGACTGTTCGAGAATCAACTCACGATCTATCGGACCGACCCCGAGGCGGCCCGGGGACTCCTGTCGGTTGGCGAGTGGAAACGGGATGAATCACTCGACCCAGTGGAGCACGCGGCGCTGACGATTGTCTGCCTCGCGATCCTCAACCTTGATGAATCCCTGACGCGGGAGTGATGCCGTGACCGACACAGACCCGATCGCACGCAGCCGACTCCGACTGAACCGTCGCCATCTCTTCGGCGTTGCCGCGCAGGGGATCGGAGGGGTGGCGCTCGCGGCACTGCTGTCGAAGGACACGGTCGCCGGGACCGTCGCGGGGAGCGGCCCTGCGGGGCTTCCCGGTCTGCCGCACCACCCTCCGCGGGCAAAGCGTGTCGTCATGCTCTGGCAGGGAGGAGGGCCATCCCACGTCGATCTTTTCGATCCCAAGCCCGTGATGGTGTCGCGGGCCGGGGAGGACATTCCCGCGAGCGTGCGGGGGGCGACAAGGCTCTCGACGATGTCGAGCGGCTACGCGAAGTGGCCGACGGTGCCTGCGATCAAGCCCTTTCGTCGGTACGGCTCGGCGGGGATCGAACTCTCCGAGATGCTCCCAAACGTGGGCGGAATCGCCGACGAGATCTGCGTCGTGCGGAGCATGCACACGGAAGCCGTGAACCACGCGCCCGGCGTGACTTTCTTCATGACCGGTTCGCAAGTGCCAGGCCGGCCGAGCATGGGCGCCTGGATGTCCTACGGCCTCGGCTGCGAGACGGATGAACTGCCCGCCTTCGTGGTGATGACTTCGAGCGACAAGGGGAAGACCTGCGGACAGCTGTTCTTCGACTACTACTGGGGGTCTGGTTTTCTGCCGAGCCGTTATCAGGGCGTCAAGTTCCGCAACACCGGCGAGCCAGTGCCGTATCTCGCCAATCCGACCGGCGTGAGTCGGGCGTCGAGGCGTTCCTTACTCGACGGGCTGGCCGAGATGAATGCAACTCACCTGGCGGCCGTGGGCGACTCGGAGATCGAGACGCGGATCGCCCAGTACGAGATGGCGTTTCGGATGCAGTCGAGCGTCCCGGAACTGGTGGATTTTTCAGACGAGCCGACACATGTCCTCGACCGCTACGGCCCCGATGTCCGCGTGAAGGGCTCCTTCGCCTACAACTGCCTCATCGCCCGCCGCCTCCTGGAACGTGGCACTCGGTTCGTCCAGTTGATGCACGCTGGCTGGGATCAGCACGGCAACCTGTTCACGCAACTGGCCGAACAATGCCGCGATACCGAGGGGCCCTCGGCCGCGCTCGTACTCGACCTCAAGGAGCGGGGCATGCTCGATGACACGCTCGTCGCGTGGGGGGGCGAGTTCGGTCGCACGCCCTTCGGACAGGGTGACCCGGCCGCACCGAAGGGGCGGGATCACTTCGGGCGGGCCTACTCTTGGTGGCTGGCTGGAGGCGGCATCCGGGCCGGCCACGTACACGGACAGACGGACGACTATGCCTGGAACATCGTGGCCGATCCCGTCCACGTGCATGACATGCAGGCCACGATCATGCATCTCGTGGGAATCGACCACGAGCGTCTCACCTTCCGCTACCAGGGGCGACAGTTCCGGCTCACCGACGTCCATGGCCACGTCGTGAAGGGCATCCTCGCCTGATGCCGGGGCTGGAAGTGAAAGGGCAAAAGAGGCGTCGCGCCGCGACGGGCCCTATCGTGGGCAATCCTGATCGCGGCGGCGTATCTCGAGGCTGGCGATTCGTGCCGCGTGCAACGTGGCCGAGTGGCAGCGCGTTGCGCAGTCCCCCAGAGCAGTGTTTTTGAGACTGCCCCTCCCCTTCGATGAGAGACGATCGGCTCAGGTGGTTGTAGTGAGAAGGGGTTCCTTCTTTGAGCGGAGGGCGGTCAACGCCATCGAAGTGTGCTTGTTCATGAATGCGAAGTCGTGTAATGATTATTGACTGGGGTGAGGGGAATAGTCGCCGCAAAGAAATGGGGTGCGCCGTGAGCAGAGTCTCTATGACGAACGGTGGTGTGTTGAGACACAGGGCGGGTTTCACACTCGTCGAGTTGCTGGTTGTGATTGCCATCATCGGCGTACTTGTTGGCTTACTACTTCCGGCCGTCCAGGCGGCCCGGGAGGCCGCGAGGCGTTCAAGTTGCGTCAACAAAACGAAGCAGATCGCCCTTGCGTGTCTCAACTACGAATCCGCGAAGCAGTACTACCCGCCGTGCTCGATGAACAAGGATTTTGTCATCGCAACCGGCGACTACAACGACTACAGCTTGCGAGCATCGCATCGACTCAGTTACATCGTTGCGATCATGCCCCACATGGACGAGCAGCCGACCCACGACATGGTCATCGAGGCCGTGCGGGTCAACAATGCCCGACCGTGGTCAGGCGGTATCATCTTCGACAAGAAGATTCCTGGACTCGCCTGTCCGAGCGATCCCAACTCGCTTCCATCCAGTGGACTTGGCCGGACAAGTTACAACTGCAACCGAGGCGACATCCGCGTGCACTACGATTGGGAAGCAACCAGATCGCCATTCACGCGAAGTCATGTCAATAGTGGATCAGGTGCGTCAGCGACCATCGCCCGAACGTCGTTCAACACCGTTGCCGAAATGACCGACGGTACTGCTAAAACCATCATGATCGGTGAGTGCGCCGTCGGTGGTAGCGGCAACAACGTTCGGGGAGCAGGGGCTCAGACCGTCATCGATCCCGGCAATTTCGCCCCAGCCACCTGTCAGGCGAGGCTGAATCCCGACAACACTCTTTCCGGCGGCGTGTGCACCAACAATCACGGCACTCGGTGGGGAGATTCCTACGGTTCCTATACCCAGTTCCACACGATCATGGGCCCCAACAAGGTTTCGTGCACAGGGACGGGCTGCGAGAACTGGAATCTCAAGACCGCGAGCAGTTGGCATAACGGCGGCGTGGTCGTCGCCTTCGCCGACGGGTCGACCGCCTTCATCTCAGACGGGATCGACTGCGGCAATCAGGCTGCGACGACGTCTGGGGACAACGCAAGCTCGTCGCCCTATGGCGTCTGGGGTGCCCTCGGCAGTGCGAATGGTGGGGAGGTCGTGAATGTTCCGTGATGTGTTTCACCCAGCATGGGTTCGTCTGCCGCGGTGCAACGCGTCTCGAAGCAAGGTGACCGCTTCTGTGGCGGGAGTATCCGCTTGCCTCATCCTCGCCGTTGGGTGCGGTACGAGTGGGCCTCCCACGTCGGCGGTGACAGGCATCGTGCAACTCGATGGCAAGCCTGTGCCTGGTGCGACGGTCACATTCAGCCCGTCGTCGGACGGAGGCGCATTCGCCTCGGGAATCACGAATGCGGAAGGGCGTTATGCTCTCAATGCCGCTCTCGCGGGGGCGAAAGCCGGTGCGGGCACACTTCCGGGCGAGTACCGGGTATCGATCGTGAAGATCGAGGTGGCCTCGACGGCACGCACGGACGATCCGAATTCGCCCGGCTATGACCCTCTGGCCAGCGTGTCAACGAAACCGCCCGCCCCGACGTATCTCGTGCCGAAGGCCTACGGTGACCCGGCCACAAGCGGGCTCTCGGCAATCGTTGGGCAAGGAAACCGCTCGATCGATTTCGATCTGAAGTCGATCTTCACGGGAAAGTGACCTCCGCCGGCACTCGCAAGGAATCGCGACCGGTTTGGCTTGCTCCGGGTCGTGCCATCGGTCAAGGTGATATCGGGTCGGTCGCCAATGGAGCGGACGACCCTCTGTGAGACCATGCCGTCGCTGGATGTGATCTACGGCTTGGACTGCGTGAAGGCGAAGACGCCCCGCTTGTTGGCCACGGCGATGTCGGGCCGGCCGTCGCCGTCAAGGTCACCCACGGTCACCTGTGTGCCCACGCCGCTGTCGTCGTCGATGCGATACGGCTCGAACGTCGCGCCCCCCTTGCCGTCCCGTACGAGCCGAAACCAGTCGAGCACCGGTGGCGCGTTGGGTTCCGCGTCTCCGTTGATCCCAGGGGCCCATCGCCGCTTACCGGTGACGATGTCCCGCAAGCCGTCCCCGTCGATGTCGGCCATGCGCAACGCATGGAGCTGACTAAAGCAGACGCCCTGCGGGTTCTCCTCAGGTGTCGCGCCCAGGATGCGGTGCTCAGTGAATCGTCCCTGGGCATCCTGTCCGAACCAGCCAAGACCGTAGCCGTGGCCGTCATAGCTGGTCACCACATCGTTACGGCCGTCACCATCGACATCGTAGACGACCATGTGGGCCCCGCCGCGGCCACCGGGAGGACCGAAGGGACCCGGATGAAACGGCCAGAGTTCGGTGAGCCGGTTCTCCGGCTGCTCGAACCAGCCGTCCTTGTCGATGATGTCGGCGCGTCCGTCGCCATTGACGTCGCCCGCTCCGTAGCCGTGCGTATAGCGAAAATACCTGCGATCGTTGTCGGGTGAGCGGGCAGTGATCGGTCGGAAGGTCGCCTTGCCCAGCGGCTTCATCCAGTCGAGTTCGGCGTAGCCGAGCTGTCCACCGGAGAGACCGTTCGATTCCTTCGGTTTGATGAGATCGCTCGAGTGCACGAGCAGCTCGGGGCGACCGGCACCGGTGAGGTCGAAGAGATCGGGCGATTCGCCGTCGGCCCCGTCGAACACGGCATGCTTTTTCCAGTAACCGGGCGTCCCCGCCGGATTCACGAAGACGTTGGCCGGATCACCCGGAAAGCCGAACACCAGGATGTCGTGCCAGCCGTCCCCGCTGAAGTCGTGGGCGTAGGAGAGGAAGTAATCGGAGTATCCGCGCGATCCATCGTAGGGCGTCTTGGCGGGACCGGAGGCGTTTTCGGCCGGGGGCGTAAAGTCGGCGAAACGCTTGAAATCGGGTCCAAACCAGATCGCGCACCCGGCGGTGATGTCGGCGTGACCGTCGTGATCGAAGTCGGCGATGTCACAGCCTTCCGCCACGAATCGCTCGGTGAGCGTCCGCTTGTGGAAGGTGACAATCCGCGGTGCCTCGTCGGCGATCGCGACGGCTGCACCACAAAGACTCAGCATGATGGCAGGGATCATGGATCGTGACATGGTTTCACTCCTGCGAAGGCTACCCTTCGTTGACTCACCAACGTTGATGGACGAGCGGCCGAATCGCATCGTCGTATATCCGCTGCACGGCGGCGAGCGTGACGGTGTCGAGGGCTGGTAGATCGCTTGCGGCGGCGTTCTCCGACACCTGAGACGGCCTGCGGGCGCCGGGAATCACGCAGGAGACGGCGTCGAACGAGAGAATCCAGGCCAGTGCGAACTGGGCGAGCGTGGGCCGGCTGCCTCCCGGCCACTCGATCCCCTCCAGGATCGCCCGCAGGCGATCGACGGCGACGAGTCCGACGTCGTAGGTGACACCCGAGAAGGTCTCACCGCGGTCGAAGGCCGCACCATCGCGGTTGAACGAGCGGTGGTCGTCGGCCGGAAACTCCGTGGCCTTCGTGAAACGCCCCGATAGGAGGCCGCTGGCAAGCGGTACGCGGGCGATCACCGCGACCTCGCGTCTGAGTGCCTCCTCGAAAAAAAGTTCCGAGGGTCTGAGTCGGAAGGCGTTGAAGATGATCTGCACGCTCGCGACGCGCGGATATTCGATCGCCTTGAGGGCCTCCTCGACCTTTTCAACGCTCACGCCGTAGTGGCGGATCTTGCCCTTCGCCGTCAGGCCGTCGAGGGCGTCGAACACTTCGGGCCTGTAGTAGACCTCCGTCGGTGGACAGTGGAGTTGCAGCAGATCGATCCGGTCCGTCGCGAGATTTCGGAGGCTGCGGTCGACGAAGGCTTCCAGATTCGCGGCGTTGTAGCCCTCGGCCATATGGGGCGAGAGCCGTCGGCCGGCCTTGGTGGCCACGAAAAACGGATCCGACCGCTCCCGTCGGAGGCGTGCGATGAGCCGCTCGGAGAGTCCGTCGCCGTAGACGTCGGCGGTGTCGAAAAAGGTGATCCCGCGGTCGAGTGCCTCATGGAGGGCGGCCATCGACTCCCGTTCATCGGCGCCCCCCCACTGTCCGCCGCCGATGCCCCAGGCACCGAAGCCGATCTCGGAGACTCGCGAGCCTGTCCGACCGAATGTGCGACTGTTCATCCTGAAGAGTGTCATCCAAACGGGGCTACACTTCCACTGCCGTCCCTTCCGCCGCGATCGGCCGACCCCTCACCGTGAAAGTCCTTGGAAGTCATCCCCTCCCGACCGTCGCAAGCGGGCGACTCCGCAGCCGCCGGTGCCCGATCGTGGTCCGGATGGACCGGTGATCCGCGGGCCAGGCCGCTCACGGTGATCGGCTGGCTGCTCGTCGCGAGCGGTTGTGCTCACGCCATCGTCTGGGCGGTCGATGGCGGGGCATGGGAGGGCGCGGTCACCTGGCGCAAACCGATCCTGTTTGGGATTTCGGGCGGGCTGACCGCAGTGTCACTGGGCTGGGCGTGGTCGACGTTGGCCAGGCGGCGCGGAGACGTCGCGGCGGCATGGATCACCGCCGTCAGCCTGGCCATCGAGGTTCTGCTCATCGATCTACAGCGCTGGCGGGGAGTGGCCAGTCACTTCAACCGCACGACGCGTCTTGACTCGCTGCTCTACGATCTCATGGGCCTTTTGATCCTGGTCGTCACGCTCGTGGCCGTCGACCTCTCCATCCGGTCGCTGTGGCGGAGGCCGGAGGCCCTGCACGCCGGGGAGAGGGTACTTCCGAGCGACATGCTGCTCGCGATGCAGTCAGGTTTGTGGCTGC
>JBJTBB010000239.1:0-6397 GCA_046091125.1 Planctomycetaceae bacterium | reverse complement strand
TGACCATCGAGCACGGTGACGGCATGCCCGGCATCGAACAATCGTCGCTCCACGGCTCTGGCCAGCGTCGTCTTGCCGGACCCCGGAAGACCGGTGAAAAGCACCGTCACGGGCTGCTGGCCGAAGCGGCTCGCCCGCTCGACCGGAGTCACGTCTCCGGTCGACGCGGTCTGCTCGGCCACCGCCGGCTCGTCCTCCCAATGGTCCCTGCGGCCGTCGGACGGCTCACGGTCGAGGATCATGCCGGCTGCCACGGTCGCGTTCGTCAGCCTGTCGATCATGATGAAGCCGCCGGTCGCCCGATTGCGCCGGTAGGCGTCGAAGGCGATCGGGCTCGAGAGCGTGATACCGCAGCGGCCGATCTCGTTGAGCGAGAGTCCTGGAGCCGGCTCGCGATGGAGCGTGTTGATGTCCACGCGGTAGCGAATCGCGCTCACCCTCCCCGGCACGACCTTCGTCGTCTGCTTGAAGAGGTATTCCCTGCCTGGAACGAGAGGATCCTCAGTCATCCAGACGATCGTTGCGTCAAACTTTTGGGCGACCTTGGGAACGTTGCCGGGTCGCACGAGCATGTCGCCGCGACTGGAGTCGATCTCGTCCTCCAGGGTCAGGGTGACCGATTGCGGCGCGAACGCTTCCTCCCGATCTCCGTCACATGTCACGATCCTCTTCACGCGGCTTTTCTTTCGGGAGGGAAGCGACAGGATCTCGTCCCCCTTGCGGATGATGCCACTGGCCACCGTGCCCGCGAATCCCCGAAAGTCGAGATTGGGCCGCAGGACCAACTGCACGGGAAACCTGAAATCCTCCATGTTCCGGTCCGAACCGATGTAGACCGTCTCAAGGAGTGGCATCAGAGGCGATCCCGTGTACCAGGGCATATTTGCACTGGGTCGGACGACGTTGTCTCCCTTGAGTGCCGACATCGGCATGAAGTGCACGTCGGGAAGCTCCAGTCTTCCCGCGAAGTCCACATAATCCCGCTTGATGCGATCGAACACCGACGACTCGTAGCCGACGATGTCCATCTTGTTGACCGCCACGACGATGTGCTTGATACCGAGGAGGGAGACGATGAACGAATGCCGTTTCGTCTGAGGCAGCACACCGTGGCGGGCATCGATCAGGATGATGGCCAGATCGGCCGTCGAGGCTCCGGTGGCCATGTTGCGCGTGTACTGCTCGTGCCCCGGCGTGTCGGCGATGATGAATTTCCGACGGTCCGTCGAGAAGTACCGATAGGCCACGTCGATGGTGATGCCTTGCTGGCGCTCGTCCTCGAGGCCGTCGGTGAACAGCGCAAGGTCGACTTCCTCACCCGTCGTGCCGTAGCGGGAGGTGTCCTTCTTGATCGCGGCCAGTTGGTCCTCGTAGATCATCTTCGATTCGAAGAAAAGCCGGCCGATCAGCGTGCTCTTGCCGTCGTCGACGCTTCCGCACGTGATGAAACGCAGCAATTCCTTGCGCTCGTGCTGCGCGAGGTATTCATCGATGTCGCTGGCGATCAGGGCTGATTGGTGGCTCATGGTCGTGAGGGGCGATAGATGCGGGATTCGGTGGCGGTCCACGGTGCCCGCCGTGACTCGCACTGACCCTAGAAGTAGCCCTCCTTCTTCTTTTTTTCCATCGAGCCCGCCTCGTCGGTGTCGATCAGCCGGCCCTGTCGCTCGGAGAACGTCGTGAGCAGCATTTCCTGAATGATTTCCGGGAGGGTCGTCGCGGTGGAGTCGACGGCTCCGGAGAGCGGGTAGCAGCCAAGAGTCCGGAATCGGACTCGCCGCATTTCGGGCTTTTCGCCTGGTGCGAGTGGCAGCCGGTCGTCGTCCACCATGATCATCACGCCATCCCGCCACACGATCGGCCGCTCGGCGGCGAAATAGAGCGGCACGATGGGGATCCGTTCGAGGTGGATGTACTGCCAGACGTCTAGTTCCGTCCAATTCGAGAGCGGAAAGACGCGGATGCTCTCGTTTTTACGGACCTTGGTGTTGTAGAGATTCCAGAGTTCCGGTCGCTGATTCTTGGGGTCCCAGCGATGGAATTCATCCCGGAAGGAGAAGACCCGCTCTTTTGCCCGCGACTTTTCCTCGTCCCGGCGGGCGCCGCCAAATGCGGCGTCGAAGCGGTACTTGTCGAGTGCCTGCCGGAGTGCCTGGGTCTTCATCACGTCGGTATGCACCTTGCTGCCGTGAGTGATCGGGTTGATGCCGGCGGTGCGGCCTTCCTCGTTCGTGTAGACGATCAATTTGAATCCGAGCTGCTTGGCGACGTAGTCATCCCGCAGCTTGTACATCTCGCGGAACTTCCAGGTCGTGTCGATGTGCATCAGTGGGAACGGTGGCTTGGCGGGAGAGAACGCCTTCTCGGCGAGGCGGACCATCACGGCGGAGTCCTTCCCGATCGAATAGAGCATCACCGGATTCTCGAACTCCGCGGCCACCTCGCGGATGATGTGGATGCTCTCGGCCTCGAGTTGGCGGAGGTGGGTAAGGCTGTAACGGGGTTCGGCGATGGTCATTTCGAGGGTGGCAGATCGGGGAGGGCGGCAGGCAGCGATATTCGCAGTCTTGACTTGAAGAGTGTCTACGATAGCGGGGTGGCGGAAGACAACCCTTGTTTTTGGGCATGGAGATCAGCGGAGGGAAGAAAACCGCGTCACGGCACGTTCTGCGGGCTGGTTTGACTCCTGCTCCCGCGAGGGGTATCACGAAATGCTTCTTTTCCTCATTTCCGTGTGTGCCCGCTCGTCCCCCCAGGAGGTCCAGGATGATCGTCGGCAAATTTTGGAGGGCAATCTCCGCCCAATTCAACAAAATCGCCAACTACTTCTGGACGGCGGACCCGATCGCCCAACTGCAGTACGAATACGACAAGGCCGTCGACCATCTGAAGGAAGGCCGGGAAGGCCTCGAGCAGTACCGCGCTCTGGTGGAGCGGGTCACCCGGCAGGTGAACGGGGATCGCAGCCACGTGGCGTCGCTCGAGGCCCGCGTGAAAGCCTACCTGCAGGCCGGCGAGCGGGAGACGGCTTCCCGCTTCGCGCTGGAACTCCAGAAAGCCAAGAAAGAGATGGCCGAGAACGAGTCCCAGTTACGGATGCACGAAACGGCCTACGAGAGCAACGTCACGAAAGTGAAGCGTGCCACCAAGAAGCTCGGCGAACTCAAGCAGAAGATCCAAAAATACGACGCCGACTTGAAGCTCTCGCGAGCCGAGGCGGAGCTGGCCAAGCTGGCCACCAGTTTCAACTTCGATGTCACGACGGATTTTGGACAGATCGAAGATGTGATTCAGGAGAAGATCGAGTTGAATCGCGCGAAGGTACGGGTGGCCGCCGACCTTTCCGGAGAAGGGCTGGCTGAGAGCCGGGCCGAGGAAGCCGTGGAGAAACAGATGGCGGAGCAGGCCCTCCGTGAGTTCGAGGTGGAATTGGGCATGGTGACTCCCGAGACTGCCGGTGTGACGGGCGTTGACAAGGAACTCGGTTCGGAAGCGGCCAAGGAAATCGCAGGCTGATTGACCGGTGGACGACAGCCTTCTGTCCTGAAAGCGCTTGGTATGTCATCTCCTTTCGCCGGGTCATCCCCGAAGGCCGACCCACCGATTGCCCGCCGGGAGGGGTCGGACCCTCGTTCGGCGGAAACAGAAAGCCTCGCTTCGCAGATCGATAGGCTGGCCGCCGAGTCGCTCGCGGCGGGTGGGGCGGTGGCCGAGCGGGTCGAGCCTTCGCCCCGGGCCGATATCGGTGGGGCTGGGTTGCCGACGAGGGCGTCGAAAGAATCGGTGACGGGAGGAAAAAGCCCCTCACTCATGGGGCAGTCGAGTTCGAACGATGGCGAGCCCAACGCGGGGGTGTCCCAGACCGCTCCGAGCGGTCGGTCGAGTGGCGGCATGCCGCACTGGTACCCGCATTGGGCTGAGCGTCTTGCCACTGCGTACCTCTCGGGCACCAGTTGCGTCTTTCTGCTGCACGGGAATGTGCGTGACCTTGTCGAACTCGGCCCGGCGACCAGTGCGTATGGCACGCTTTCCGAATTCATCGCCCGCGATATCTTCGGCCGCTGGGATATCGTGCTCGGGTACGACGTCGGCAAGGGCATCCGGCCGCTCGCCGGACCGGACGCCGAACGTCTGCGATCCATGGCCCAATGGATGTCCTCGAAACTCGGTCACCCCACCTCGTGGCCTCGCGAGCCGGATCAGGCGCTCGCCGCCTTGGATGCCATCCTGGATCGCAACCTGATCGACGGCCCGGAGGACCGGAAGAGGATTGCCATCGTCCTTGATCATGCCCAGTACCTGGCTCCGGCAGGTGATGTCGGCGCCTCGATCCGTTCGGGGGCTGGACGACTCGTACGGCTCCTTTCGTGGGCGACCAATCCGCTCTTGAGGCGAGTGAACGTTGCCATCGTGCTGGTAGCCGACTCGCTTTCCGAGGTGCACCCGCGGCTCGTGCAGAGTCCGGCGGTCACGGTGGTTGAACTCCCGCTGCCGGATGCGACGGCCCGCGAACGCTTCGCCCTCGCGACTTCCCGTTCGGTGGGGTTTTCCTCCGATCAGACTGAGGCGGTGAAACGGGCGGCAACGCTTTCGGCAGGGCTTTCCCTCGAAAGCCTGCGGGCCGTCCTGACGATGTCGGCGCGGCTGGGTACCTCTCCGGATGGTGATGAATTCGCCCGCCAGAAAAAGGACCTGATCGAGCGGAGTTGTCGCGGACTCGTGGAATTCATCGAGCCGCGTCTCACGCTCGCGGCGGTGGCCGGCCACGAACATGCGAAGGAGCGGCTCGAAACCGATGCCCGGGCGATTCGCCGTGGGCAATTCGAAGTGGCTCCCATGGGGTATCTGATCTGTGGTCCGGTGGGTACCGGGAAGAGTTTTATTGCCGAGTGTTACGCGGGAAGTGTCGGCATCCCTTGTGCCGTGCTGCGGAACTTTCGCAGCAAGTACGTCGGTGAGACCGAGGGCAACCTCGAGCACGCGCTCGGGGTGCTCCGCAGCCTCGGCCCGGTGGTGGTCATGATCGATGAGGCGGATGCCGCCCTGGGGAACCGTCAGGCCGATGGGGATTCGGGAACCAGCGCGAGAGTCTTCTCGATGATCGCCCGCCAGATGGGGGACACGCGGTATCGCGGCAAGATCGTTTGGATGCTGCTCACCAGTCGGCCCGATCTCCTGCCGATCGACCTCAAGCGACAGGGGCGCGCCGAGGTGCACATTCCCCTCTTCTATCCCCATGATCAGTCCGAAATCGACGCGATGTTCATGGCCATGTCCCGAAAGTGCGGAGTGCCGCTCGATCCAGATTTGCCAGGACCGGTCGATACCGAACTCGGACTCTCGGGAGCCGATATCGAGGGAATCGTCCTCGCAGCCCGTAGGTCCGGATTGGAAGAGGCCGTTGTCCGCGGAGAACCACCGCCCGCCACGATCTCCCGATCCCATCTACGACGGGCGATCGAGGATTTTCTCCCGTCGGCTCAGGGATTGGAGAAAGAGATGCAGGAGATCGCCGCCGTACTGGAATGTACGGACAAGCGATTCCTTCCCGAGCGCTGGGCGGAAAAGGTCGCCCGTCAGGGCGGGAGGGCCGTCCTGCAGGAGCGATTGGCTGCGATACGTGAAGTGATCGGATCCTGACCGGCCGCACGACCCCTTGTGTTCATGTGGCCTGTCATCACCTGGAGGGACATGTCGATGTCGAAACAAGCGGCAGGCAAGGGATCGGGAACCCGGTGGTTCGACGAGTCGACCGACGAGCCGATGCTCGCGGAACACGCCCGCAAACTGGACTCGTTTCTTGCGGCGGTCGCCGACGGCCGGGTGGATGTCGCCGAACTCGAGGCCCAGGAAAAGCGGGTCGTGGACCTCATGCGGGAGGTGGAACCGCTGCTCTCGGCAGACGTGCATGATAAAGTCACGAGGCTTTTGTGCGAGGTGACCGCGTACGACATCATGAACGCCCTGCACATGGCCAGTAAAACCCGCCGACCGTTCATTTTCCGTGGCTGAAGCGACAACCGTAGTTTCCCGTCAATCGATCTGAAAGGTGTCAACGATGTCTGGGCAGCCGAAGGCTCCGTTCTGGGCGATGGTTTGGCTCGTGATCCTCGGCCTCGTCGGGTTGGCGGCTTGGCGGGCGGGGATGTTCGATCAGTCCGGCATCGGAAGGCCAGGCGGAAGGCCGCAGGAGCCGGTCGTCGGAGTCGGCCCCGCTGTCGGCGGTGGCTCGGGAGGGAGTGAGGGGCTCGAAGGGCTCACGGAGGCTCCGGATGTCACCGTGCCCACGACGGTCAAGGAATACACGTTCAAGCCTGCCGAACGGTTGCCTCCTGTCAGGGGTGTCAGCGGCTACAAGCCGCTCGAGAACGACACGGTGAAGTTCGCCCAGACATTC
>JBJTBB010000238.1:0-3533 GCA_046091125.1 Planctomycetaceae bacterium | reverse complement strand
GCAGGCCCCAGGCCCGATTCTCCTAGGCTTCTCAACGCCGACCACCTCGCACGCCACCCGGGCGACACCGATCTCGCCGCCCGTATCTCGGCCTATGAATTGGCTGCCAAAATGCAGCTCTCGGCGGCCCGCATCGCCGATCTCTCGGACGAGACTCCGGAAACGCTCTCCCTCTACGGAGCCGATGACGCCGAGAACTCAATCAAGGCCCGATTCGCCCGCAACTGCATCCTGGCCCGTCGGCTCGTCGAAAAGGGCGTGCGATTCGTGCAGCTCTTCAACGGTGCCTATGCCATGGGCGAGGGCGTGGGCAACTGGGACGGCCACAAGACCCTCGAAAAGCAGTACTCGATTCACGGGCCGATCCTCGACCAGCCTGTGGCCGGATTGCTCGCCGACCTCAAGCGACGTGGACTTCTCACCGACACGCTCGTCGTGTTCGTCACCGAATTCGGCCGGATGCCAACTTTCCAAAAAGGGGCGAGCGGCCGCGACCACAATCCATCAGGGTTCACCGTGTGGCTTGGCGGAGCCGGCGTGAAAAGGGCCTTCCATTACGGCGCGACCGACGATTTCGGCTACAAGGCCGTGCAGGACGTGGCCACGATCTACGATCTCCACGCGACCATTCTCCACCTGCTCGGCATCGACCACACCCGACTTTCCTTCTACAACAACGGCATCGAACGCAGACTGACCGACGTGCACGGCCACTTGATCGAGGGCGTACTCGCTTGAGAGACATGCTCGCGTGGCGTCACCGCGAGGGGCACGTCGCCTTGCCACATCTTTGATTGCCGGCTTGGATGATGGACCGTTCACTCATGGGCCGCCCCCCTGTGGAGTGGCTCTTCCAATGACTCTCCTCGTCTTGGTCCGGATGGGCAAATCCCTTGCCAGCGAGGCGGTTGGCGAGGTACAATGGATTCGGGGAAATGCCTTCAAGAACTGAGGGATTCATCATGATTTTTTTTCTTTTCCGTCGTTCCAAGGCCGGCTTCACGCTGGTCGAGTTGCTCGTTGTCATCGCGATCATCGGCGTGCTCGTCGGGCTGGTGCTGCCGGCCGTGCCGGCTGCCCGTGAGGCTGCTCGTCGCTCCCAGTGTCAGGGCAATCTCAAGCAGCATGGGCTCGCCCTGCAGAACCACCACGATGCCCGGAAGGCCTTTCCATCGGGAGGAAGCGGCACCGACATCCTCGCCGCACAGGGCGGTGGCACGCCGGAGCAGTGGGGCTATTCGCAGTGGGTGGCGCTCTTGCCGTTTATGGAGCAGCAGACGGTGTTTGACCGGTTGGATCTCAACATCGCCGCACAAAACGTCGGCTGGGACTACGCGCCCAACCGCACCGCCTACACGGCCGCGAAACTGCCCACCCTTCTGTGCCCTTCGTCGACGTTGCCGAACAATGGCGGTATCGGGCACAAATCGCACTATTTTGGAATCGCCGGGGCCACGACAAATGGGTCTTTCACCGACTCGACCGGGATCTCGAACAATGCGTGGGGATTGACCTCCGCCCGCGGCATGCTGTGCAATCGCCGGATCGACGGGGACCGGTCGAAGCTTGGGCAGACGATCGGGGCCTGCAGCGATGGGTCGTCGAAGACGATGATCGTTGGCGAGATCTCCGACTTCATCTTCGACGCCACCGGCGTGACGAAGCAGGATCGTCGGCCGGGTCGCAACTGGGGCTGGCACATGGGCGGGCTCACGAATTGGGGCAACTGGGCGCCACATTCGGCGAACGTCACGCTCCGCTACGCCCCCAACGCCCGCGTGCTTGGGCAGGCTGGCGTGACTGACTGGTCGGCGTGGGCGGATGCTTCGCCGGCCAACTGTCCGCTTTCATCACCGCACGGTGGTGGGGTGGGTGTCCTGATGACTGACGGATCGGCTCGTGTGATCAACGATACGATCGATCTGACCGTCATGACGCTGATGGCCATTCGTGACGATGGTCAACCGATTGCGAATTGATGACGAAGTGTTGTCGACGGCCTTTCGATTCCATTCGTCGCGGCGATATGGTCGTGGTGAAGAAGCCAGGGAGTCCCAAGCGATGATGCGTGTCGCAGGCCTGATCGTTCCAATGTTCCTCGTGGTTGGACTGGTTGGGGCCGCTGGTTGTGGCGGTGGAGCCGACGGTTTCTCCGGCCAGCGGGGCACGGGGTCGGGATCCGTAACGCTCGACGGCAAGCCGCTGCAGCAGGGCTGCAGCGTCCTCTTCATGTCGGCGAGTGGGACCTACGTCGGCACAGGCGTCGTGAACGATGCGGGCTCCTATACGATCGCGTACCGGGTGCCGGCCGGCCTTCCGATCGGCGAGTACCGTATCCAGATCTCGCCGCCGGCCGAGGCCGCCTCGGCACCGGTCGATCCGGCGGCGATGGCATCCCAGATGAAGCTCTCCGCCAGGGGCTCGGGGAGTTCAGATGGGCCGGTGCCGTCGAAGTATCAGTCGGTCGCATCCAGCGGACTCTCATTCACCGTCGCGGCCGGAGCCAACACGGCTCCTCTGGAACTGGTCACAAAGTAGTCGCTTGTCATAGCCGGGCTCTGTGTCCGGAATGTCGGGTAGAGGACACTCGACGCCACCAACGCATCCAATGCCTGACCGCGGCGACTGCATCCTGATCGGTACGTGCACCGCCGATGTGCTCGTCCGACCGGTACCGCTCGCGGAGCCCGTCGGCCCCGGCAGGCTCTTCGAGGTGGATGCAATAGGCGTGACGACCGGGGGCATCGTCAGCAATACCGGGGTCGCGCTCGTTCGGCTTGGACTCGACGTGACCGCCGCCGGACTCGTGGGAGACGATCTTTTCGGTCGGGAAGTGCAGTCCCGTCTCGCCGCCGAAGGCGTTGATACTGGCTGCCTCGTACCACATGCTTCCCTGGCCACGAGCACGACGGCGGTGCTCATCGATCCATCGGGAGAGCGGAGCTTCGCCCATCACGTTGGTGCCTGCAGCGGGATCAACCTGATGTTCGTGCGGAGGCACCTCGCGGCCATCGGATCGCACCGATTCGCTATTCTCGGCTACGTCGGACTCCTGCCAGGTCTCGAGAGCGACCTTGGGGCCGCGGTCGGCGTCATCCGCGCTGCCGGACCGCTGGTCGTGCTCGAGACCGGAGGTTCGGGCGGCACGCTCGGTACCGTCCTGCCCGCCCTGCCCCACGTCGACCTGTACGTGCCGAGCCTCGATGAGGCCCGTCACCAAACCGGCCTATCCGATCCCCGCGGCATCATCGAGTGCTATCGCGGCCACGGCCTCGCCGGCATCGTGGGCGTAAAACTGGGATCCAGGGGCACGCTCCTGTGCTCGGCCGACGGCGAATGGCTCGAGATCCCCTGCATACCGGCGCCCGGTCCGGTGGCCGATACCACCGGGGCTGGCGATTCACTGCTGGCCGGGCTCGTGGCGGGACTTACCCGTGGCATGCCGCTGGGCGAGGCCGGACTTTTGGGTGCCGCGACGGCGGCCTGCTGCGTCACCGGCGTCGGGGCGACCGCAGGACTGCGATCACTCGAGG